>NZ_JBGLZF010000059.1:0-25906 GCF_047304405.1 Pseudomonas sp. Pseusp11 | reverse complement strand
ACGGTGCTGCCGTTGTTGTAGACATCATTGGCCGGGGTTTCGACGCTCACGGAGCCGGTGGTTTTTCCGGCTTCGATGGTGATGGTCGAACCGTTGGACAGGGTAACGGTGACCGGCGTCTGCGCCGGGTTGGTCAATGTCGCGGTGTAGGTGATCTGGCCGCCTTCCGTAACGCTGCCGGTGGCAGTCAGGGTCAGGCCGGTACTGTCGATCGAGTCGGTAATGGTGGTGACCGCCGGCGTCGGGTTCGGCACCAGGTTTTCGAAGTTACCGCCGGTAGCGCCAGTGATCGTGGTGCTGACGGTGCTGCCATTGTTGTAGACGTCATTGGCCGGGGTGTCGACGTTCACGGAGCCAGTGGTTTTTCCGGCTTCGATGGTGATGGTCGAGCCGTTGGACAGGGTCACGGTAACCGGTGTTTGCGCCGGGTTGGTCAGGGTCGCGGTGTAGGTGATCTGGCCACCTTCGGTGACGCTTGAACCCGCTGTCAGCGTAACGGTAGTGGTGTCGACGGTGTCGGTGACCTGGGTCACGGCCGGAGCAGTCGGCGGGGTGACCACGATACCGCTGCCGCCCGTGGTGCCAGTGACGGTCACGTCGATTTGGGTCGGATCGTTATAAACAGTGTCGTTCGGCGCCAGCGGAACGTTGACGGTACCGGTGGTCTGGCCGGCTGTGATCACGATCACCGCGCCGTTGGACAGGGTGATGGTCAGGTCGGTCAGCGGCGCCTGGGTCAGGGTCGCGGTGTAAACCAGCACGCCACCGGCCTCGGTGATGGTCGGCGTGGCGCTCAGGCTCAGCGTTGATTCGCGCAGGGCATTGGTGCTGGTATCGGCCGTCTGGCCGCCGGTAGTGTTTTGTGTTGCCGACGCCGCAGTGGCGAGGCCTGCGGTCGGGAAGCCGATGGTCGGGTCGACCCGGGCAGCGGTTGCCTCCAGGGCCACGAAGCTGTGGCCGCCACCGGCAGAGCCGCCCGCGCTCGCGGCAGTAGGGCCGGCTGCAGTGGCTTCGAGAGCGGTGGTCGGGTCGACACCGGCAGCGATGGCTTGCTGCAGTTCGTCAACTGATGGCGCCGCTTGTGCAGTGGCTTGCGCAAGGTCGGTGCTGGAGTCCGGATTGCTGCCACTCCACTGAGTGTCGCGGCCCAGGTCCAGGGTCCGGCCGTCAGCCAGTTCAAGGGTAATGGCGCCGGCGGCACCCGTGTCCACCTGGTCGCCCACAAACAACCGGTCGCCTTCAACGAGTACGCGGCGGATGCCCTCTGGGGACACCGCGAAAACCTGACCAACAATGCTTTTGACGATGGCAACAACACTGCTCATTGAAGACTCTCCGGGTGTCACGTTCAGTTGACTTCCATGAACCGCTCGGGCGTGTTCGCCGATCGGGGCTGGACGTTCTTACAAAATTCGATACATAACTTTGACGCGCGAATCGTCAATAATTTGGCTATATTTTTTCGAAATTAACTTTATGCCAAACTATTGACCTTATGGGAGCCATCCTAAACAATCGTCCAAGTAATGTCACATTGATATTTAAGCGGCGACCTGTCCTACAGCGTGTGATCCAGTTCCGATTTTGAACTTTCCGACATACGGTCATTCCGGTTGCCATCATGCGATGCAGCGCCATGTTCTGCAGTGATTCAAGACAAGAAGTCCCGGGAATTCCAACTATGCGTTTGCACCTGTTCAAGGTTCTACCTTTCGCCCTTGCCGCCAGCTTTGTTCAGGCGCAGACCCTTCCACAGGCCATGCAACAGGCACTGGATGTCCATCCGGAAATCCAGGCAGGGGTCAATAGTCGGCTGGCTGCGGATTATCAATTAAAGGCTGCAAAAGGTGGATACCTGCCACGGGTCGATCTGCTGGGCGGTTATGGTCGCGAAGGCACCGACAGTGTCTCCACCCGTGCCGCTGGCGGCAGCAACCACTGGGAAACGCTGAACCGGAGCGAGTCAAGTTTACGTCTGTCACAGATGGTTTTTGACGGTTTTGCGACGTCCAGCGAAGTGGGGCGTCAACAAGCCACCGTTAATTCCCGTGCTTATTCCTTGATGGGCACCTCGGAACGCACCGCGTTGACCGTCGCTCAGGTTTATCTCGATGTGCTGACCCGCCGCGAATTCGTGCGCCTGGCCGAAGACAACCTGAAAAACCACGAACGGATTTTTGACCAGATCAAATTGCGTACCCAGCGCGGCGTGGGCAGCGGCGCCGACCTCGATCAGGCCGAAGCGCGTATGGCCCAGGCCCGCAACAACCTGATCACCGAGCAGACCAACCTGGCAGACGCCCAGACCAACTTCCTCAGTGCCGTCGGCCAAATGCCCGATCAACTGGAGCGGCCTGCCGATTTTATGGCGCTGTTGCCGGCCAACCTGAATGAAGCCCGGGCGCAGATGCTGGAAAACAGCCCGATCCTGCGTTCCGCCGAATCGGATATCGCGGCTGCCGAGAAACAGTACGAAGCCGCCAAGTCGAGCTTCTACCCGCGCTTCGATGCCGAACTGGGTCGCACCGCCGACAACGATCTCGATGGTCAGAACGGTCACAACAACGAATGGCAGGCCATGCTGCGCATGCGCTTCAATTTGTTTGCCGGTGGCAGCAACAAGGCCGATCTGGAATCCAAGTCCTACCTGTCGAACCAGGCGCTGGATATCCGCAACAACGCCCTGCGTGTGTTGAATGAAGAACTGGGCCTGGCCTGGAATGCCTTGAACAACGCCAACGCCCAGGTGCCGATCGCCCAGCAATATGTCGATCGCAGCGCCAGCGTGCGCGGTGCGTATCAGAAGCAGTTCAGCCTCGGCGAGCGAACATTGCTCGACCTGCTCGACAGTGAAAACGAGCTGTTTACGGCTTCCCGTCGGCTCGCCGAGATCAAAAACATTCAGTTATTTACTCAGTACCGAATCAAGGCGACCATGGGCGAATTGCTCAAAAGTCAGGGCGTGGTCGCACCGTTGGCATCCGTTGTGCAAAATGACGTGAAGCCCAAGGTCCAGCTGCCTGGGATGAATTGAGTCCTGCCCCATTTCAACTGTTAGCCAAGAGTGTCGAGCGTGGAATCAGAAGTCAGTCGAGTTCAACTCATCCATGATCCACGCGCGCTGCATGACGATCCGTTACTGGACGGCCTGCTAGCCCTCTGCACTTTGCACCAGAAGCCGGCCAGCGCGGCGATGCTGACCACCGGCCTGCCGTTGCCCAAACAGCGCCTGAGCGTCGAACTGCTGCCTCGTGCAGCCGCTCGCGCCGGGCTGCAAGGGCGGGTGCTGCAACGCAAACTGGAGCAGATTCCGGCAATCGCCATGCCGGCGCTGTTGCTGCTCAAGGACGGACGCAGTGCGGTGCTGCTCGGCTGGCACGGTGAAGACCAGGCCCGCTTGCTGCTCAGTGAAAGCGATGGTGGCGAAGTCTGCGTCAGCCGTGAACTGCTCGCCGACGACTACAGCGGCAAAGTGTTCTTCGCCCAACCCCAGCACAAATTCGACGTCAATCACGGCACGCTGATCCCGCGCGCGCGTTCGTGGTTTCGCGACACCCTCAAGCGTTCGCGCTGGCTGTACGTCGACGCCATCGCTGCCAGTCTGCTGATCAATATCATCGCCATGGCCGCGCCGCTGTTCGTGATGAATGTCTACGACCGCGTGGTGCCGAACCAGGCCGAATCGACCCTTTGGGTGCTGGCCATCGGCATCACCGGCGCTTATGTGTTCGACCTGATTCTCAAGAGCCTGCGCAGTCTGTGCCTGGACCTGGCCGGCAAGAAAACCGACCTGATCATTTCAGCGACGCTGTTTGAGCGCATCGTCGGCATGGCCATGAAGTACCGCCCGGCGCGGGTCGGCAGCTTTGCCCAGAACATCCATGAATTTCAGAGCCTGCGCGACTTCCTCGCGTCGCTGACCCTCACCAGCCTGATCGACCTGCCGTTTACGCTGTTGATCTTCCTGGTCATCGCGATCCTCGGCGGGCATCTGGTGTGGATTCCGGTGCTGGCGTTCCCGATTGCGCTGCTGATCGGCTATGCGCTGCAGAAGCCGTTGGTGGCGACCATGGAGCGAACCATGGCCCTGGGCGCCGAGCGCCAGTCGAGCCTGATCGAAACCCTCGCCGGTCTTGATGCGGTCAAGGTCAACAACGCTGAAAGCGAACGCCAATACCAGTGGGAACAGACTATCGGCACCCTCAGCCGCCTTGAGCTGCGGGTGAAAATGCTGTCCGGTCTGGCGATGAACATCACCTTGCTGATTCAGCAATTGGCCGGGGTGATCATGATCGTCTTCGGCGTGTACCAGATCATTGCCGGCAACCTGAGCATGGGCGGTTTGATCGCCTGTTACATGCTCAGCGGTCGTGCCCTCAGCCCGCTGGCCTCGCTGTCCGGTCTGCTGACCCGCTACCAGCAAGCCCGCGTGACCATGACCTCGGTCGATCAGATGATGGAGTTGCCCCAGGAGCGCAATTTCGACGAGCGCCCGCTGAGCCGCAAGGTCCTGCAAGGCGCCATTGAATGCCGTCAGCTGACCTTCACCTATCCGAATCAACAGAACCCCGCGCTGAAGGGCATCAACCTGACCATCAAGCCGGGCGAGAAGATCGGCATCATCGGTCGCAGCGGCTCGGGCAAAAGCTCCCTGGCCAAACTGCTGGTGGGCCTCTATCAACCGGACGACGGCGCGTTGCTGGTGGATGGTGTGGATATCCGCCAGATCGACGTCAGCGAGCTGCGCCACAACATTGGCTACGTGCCCCAGGACATCCAATTGCTCGCCGGTACGTTGCGCGACAACCTGGTGTCGGGCGCGCGCTATGTCGAAGACGAATTGGTGCTGCAAGCCGCGGAACTGGCCGGCGTCCACGAGTTCGCCCGCCTGCATCCGCAAGGCTATGAACTGCAAGTCGGTGAGCGTGGGCAGAACCTGTCCGGCGGTCAGCGCCAGAACGTGGCCCTGGCCCGAGCGCTGCTGCTCAACCCGCCGATTCTGTTGCTGGACGAACCCACCAGCGCCATGGACAACACTGGCGAAGAGCGCCTGAAACAACGCCTCGCTGCCGTGGTGGAAAACAAGACCGTGGTGCTGGTGACGCACCGGGCCTCGCTGTTGTCGCTGGTGGATCGCCTGCTGGTGATCGACCGCGGGCAGATTCTCGCCGATGGCCCGAAAGCCGCCGTGATGGAAGCGTTGAAAAAGGGGCAGATCAGTGTTGCTTAAGTCCGGGGTCAAAGAATCCATCCGCCGCTACTTCAAAGGCTCCGCGTCGCTGCAAGGCCAGCCCCTTCCCGAGGTCAACAAAGCGCTGATCGAGGACGCCCCGCGCGTGGTGCGGTTGACGATCTGGGCGATCATCGGCTTCTTCGTGTTCCTGATGCTGTGGGCCAATTTTGCGGTGATCGATGAAGTCACCAAGGGCGACGGCAAGGCGATTCCGTCGTCGAAGATCCAGAAAATCCAGAACCTTGAGGGCGGCATCGTTTCCGAGTTGTTCGTCAAGGAAGGGCAAATCGTCGAGGCTGGCGCGCCGCTGATACGTCTGGACGACACACGGTTCGCCTCCAACGTTGGCGAAACCGAGGCCGATCGGCTGTCGATGCTGTTGCGCGTGGAGCGCTTGAGCGCCGAGGTCGATGACCGTCCGTTGAATTTCCCCGCCGATGTGCTCAAAGCCGTGCCCGGCCAAGCTGCCAGCGAGGAATCGTTGTACGTCAGTCGTCGTCAGCAACTGCACGATGAGATCGGTGGCTTGCAGGAGCAGTTGATCCAGAAGCAGCAGGAGCTGCGCGAGTTCACCTCCAAACAGGCCCAGTACCGCAGCGGTCTGTCCTTGCAGCGTCAGGAAATCGCCATGTCCGAGCCGTTGGTGGCTCAGGGCGCGGTATCCCCGGTCGAGGTATTGCGACTCAAGCGTGCCGAGGTTGAAACCCGCGGCCAATTGGACGCCACCACCCTGGCGATCCCTCGCGCCGAATCGGCGATCAAGGAAGTGCAGCGCAAGATCGACGAGACTCGCGGCAAATTCCGCAGCGAAGCCCTGACTCAACTCAACGAAGCACGCACCGACCTGAACAAGGCCCAGGCGACCGGCAAAGCGCTGGAAGACCGGGTCAGCCGAACGCTGGTGACATCGCCGGTGCGCGGTATCGTCAACAAGTTGCTGGTGAATACCATCGGTGGCGTGATCCAGCCGGGCAGCGACCTGGTGGAAATCGTGCCGCTGGACGACACCTTGCTGGTGGAAGCCAAGATTCGCCCGCAAGACATCGCCTTCCTGCACCCGGGGCAAGACGCTACGGTGAAGTTCACGGCTTACGACTACACCATTTATGGTGGGCTGAAAGCCAAGCTGGAACAGATCGGTGCCGACACCATCACCGATGAAGATAAGAAGACCACTTACTACATCATCAAACTGCGCACCGAGCGCAGCCACCTAGGGACAGATGAAAAACCGTTGCTGATCATTCCGGGGATGGTGGCGTCGGTGGATATCATTACTGGCAAGAAGACCATACTCAGTTATTTGCTCAAGCCGATTATCCGGGCTCGCGCCGAGGCGTTGCACGAGCGGTAGTTTTAGCGGGGAGTCTGAAAAGATCGCAGCCTTCGGCAGCTCTTACAGGGTTTCGAGTACACCTGTAGGAGCTGCCGAAGGCTGCGATCTTTTGATTTTCGGCCATATCGTTATTCGCTAACGGTATTTAAATTTAAATTCTTATACCTATAAAGTCACTTCCCTGCGTACCTGCCGACCAATCGGCGCGCCGCACGACACGAACCAACACGGGACCTCCGTGAGTTTCTGATCGACGCGCGCCCTTGAGCGCGCCGTGCGTGGGAGTGATTTTTATGTCAGCTGTCTCTTTTTCCCCAAAGCCTGAGCCAACAAGCGCCGCCACCTTCGCGTCGCAAGCCTTCGAAATCCGCCCGTTCAGCGGCGCCGTCGGTGCCGAAATCATTGGCCTGGATTTGTCCCGCCCAATCAATCACCAGGACTTCGCTCGTGTCCACCGTGCGCACCTGGATCATCATGTGGTGGTGTTCCGCGACCAGTGCATAACCCCCGAACAGCAGATCGCCTTCAGCCGCCGTTTCGGCGTGTTGCAGATCCATGTACTCAAGCAATTCCTGCTCGCCGGGCATCCGGAAATCCTCATCGTTTCCAACATCATCGAAAACGGTCAATCCATCGGCCTCGGTGATGCCGGCAAGTTCTGGCACTCCGATCTCTCTTATAAAGAACTGCCGAGTCTGGGCTCGATGCTGCATGCCCAGGAGCTGCCCTCCGAAGGCGGCGACACGCTGTTTGCCGACATGCACAAAGCCTGGGACAGCCTGCCCGAGGCGCTGCGTAAAGCCGTCGAAGGTCGTTCGGCCGCGCATTCCTACACGGCGCGTTACAGCGAGAGCAAATTCGAGGGCAACTGGCGTCCGACCCTGACGCCGGAGCAACTGGCTCAGGTCGCTGAAGTTGTTCATCCGATCGTCCGCACCCATCCGGAAAACGGCCGCAAGGCGTTGTTCGTCAGCGAGGGCTTCACCACCCGCATCGTCGGTTTGCCGGAAGACGAGAGCAAACAATTGCTCGACGAGCTCTACGCCCACAGCGTGTTGCCGCAAAACATTTACCGCCATCAATGGCAGGCCCACGACCTGGTGTTCTGGGACAACCGCTCGCTGATTCACCTCGCCGCCGGATGCCCCAGCCATCTGCGCCGCAAGTTGTATCGCACCACCATCCAGGGCGACGCGCCTTTCTGATTTCGGAGAACCCTCATGTCCAAACGTCTTCCATTTGCACCGTTGGCCGCCGCTATCGGCCTGGGTTTCAGCCTGCTCGCCGGCAGCCTGGTGGCGCCGACCGTGGCCCACGCCGAGGGTGAAATTCGTATCGCCGAACAATTCGGCATCGTTTATCTGCTGCTCAACGTGGTGCGCGATCAGAACCTGATCGAGAAATACGGCAAGCAGGAAGGCATCGACATCAAGGTCGATTGGACCCAGCTCTCCGGCGGCTCGGCGGTCAACGATGCGTTGCTTTCCGGCTCCATCGACATTGCCGGTGCCGGCGTCGGGCCGCTGCTGACCATCTGGGACCGCACTCACGGCAAACAGAACGTCAAGGCCGTGGCTTCCCTGGGCAACTTCCCTTACTACCTGGTGAGCAACAATCCAAAGGTCAAAACCATCACTGACTTCACCGAAAAGGACCGCATTGCGGTGCCGGCGGTCGGGGTGTCGGTGCAGTCGCGCTTCCTGCAATACGCAGCAGCCAAGCAATGGGGCGACAAAGAATTCAATCGCCTCGACAAGTACACCATCGCCGTTCCGCACCCGGATGCCACTGCGGCACTGATCGCTGGCGGCACCGAGTTGACCGGGCACTTCTCCAACCCGCCATTCCAGGATCAGGCGCTGGAAAACCCCAGCGTGCACGTGGTGCTGAACACCTACGACCTGCTTGGTCCGAACTCGCCGACCGTGTTGTTCGCCACCGAGAAATTCCGCAACGAGAACCCGAAAACCTATAAAGCCTTCATCGCGGCGCTGACCGAAGCGGCCGAGTTTGCGCAGAACGATAAAGGCGCGGCGGCCGACACATACATCCGTGTCACCAAGGCAAAAATCGACCGTGCGGCATTGCTGAAAATCATCGACAACCCGCAGTTCGAATTTACCGTCACGCCGAAAAACACTTACCCTCTGGCCGAGTTCCTCTACCGCGTCGGCGCGATCAAAAACAAACCGGATTCGTGGAAGGATTACTTCTTCCAGGATGCCAAGCCGCTGCAAGGGAGCTGATCGACATGAACGCCCCCTTGCAAGGCCACACGGTCAGCAATCCGGTCGCGGCAGCGCAAGCGCTGCTGTCGGTCGACAAGGTCAGCCTGGAATACCGCACGCCCGCGCGTGTGGTTCGAGCGACCCATCAGGTCAGTTTCGAGATCGATCCGGCGGACCGCTTTGTGTTGCTCGGTCCGTCCGGCTGCGGCAAATCGACGTTGCTCAAGGCGGTCGCCGGATTCATCCCGCCCTGTGAGGGCGAGATTCGCCTGCAAGGCCAGCGGGTCGATGCGCCGGGGCCGGACCGGATCGTAGTGTTCCAGGAATTCGATCAGCTGCCGCCGTGGAAAACCGTCAAGCAGAACGTGATGTTTCCGCTGCTCGCTTCCAAAACCCTCAAGCGTAAAGAGGCTGAAGAGCGGGCGCTGCACTATCTGGACAAGGTCGGTCTGGCGGCGTTTGCCGATGCCTATCCGCATACCTTGTCTGGCGGCATGAAAGCTCGGGTGGCGATTGCCCGGGCGTTGGCGATGCAACCGAAAATCCTGTTGATGGATGAACCCTTCGCCGCCCTCGATGCGCTGACCCGGCGCAAGATGCAGGAAGAGTTGCTGCTGCTCTGGCAAGAGGTGCGTTTCACGCTGCTGTTCGTCACTCACTCCATCGAAGAGGCGTTGGTGGTGGGCAATCGGATTCTGCTGCTGTCGCCTCATCCGGGGCGGGTACGAGCCGAAGTCCACAGCCATCAATACGATTTGCACAGCCTCGGGGGTGTGGCGTTCCAGGAGTCGGCGCGGCGGATTCATCGGCTGTTGTTCGATGAAGGCCAGTCACCGGAAACCGAGCGCGCGCTGGATTTTTCCGACATTCGCATCGCTTATTGAGCCATTGAGAGGAGTGCCCGATGAGCCCGCTATCATCCGCGCGTAAAGAGTACGAAACCGTTTTGCAGCCGCTGACGAGCGTCCCGCTGGAGCGTGAGTTACCCCTCGGTCAGCGTCTCTGGCAACAGGGCTGGTTGCGTAAAAGCCTGATCCTGATTGTGCTCGCGCTGCTCTGGGAAGCCGTTGCCCGTTACCAGAATAACGACCTGCTGCTGCCAGGTTTTCTGCAAACCGCCAGCGCGCTATACGACGGCCTGCTCAGCGGTGAGCTGCTAGGCAAGGTGTGGATTTCGCTGGTGGTGTTGTTGAAGGGCTACCTGATCGGGATTGTGCTGGCGTTTGCCTTGACCACACTGGCGGTGTCGACGCAATTGGGGCGCGATTTGCTGAGCACGCTGACCTCGATGTTCAACCCGCTGCCGGCGATTGCGCTGTTGCCGCTGGCGCTGCTGTGGTTCGGGCTGGGGCAGAACAGTCTGATTTTTGTACTGGTGCATTCGGTGCTCTGGGCGTTGGCCTTGAACACCTATGCCGGGTTCCTAGGCGTTTCGGAAACCCTGCGCATGGCCGGGCGCAATTACGGCCTCAAGGGCATGCGTTTCGTGCTGTTCATCCTGATCCCGGCCGCGTTGCCGTCGATCCTCGCCGGTTTGAAAATCGGCTGGGCGTTCGCCTGGCGCACGCTGATCGCCGCTGAACTGGTATTTGGCGCGACCAGCGGCAAGGGTGGGTTGGGCTGGTACATCTTCCAGAACCGTAATGAGCTGTACACCGACAAGGTGTTTGCCGGGTTGGCGGTGGTGATCCTGATTGGGTTGCTGGTGGAGAATCTGGTGTTTGATACGTTGGAGCGGGTGACGGTGAAGCGTTGGGGGATGCAGCGGTGATCTTTTGATCTGCTAGCATTGCGTCTGAATCAATCCAGACCAGCCATGAGTGCTCAGCATGCAACTTCCGGACATGAACCTGTTGGTCGCCCTCGACGCCTTGCTCGACGAGGGCAGCGTGGTGGGCGCTGCGCGACGGATGAACCTCAGCCCGGCGGCGATGAGCCGGACGCTGACGCGGATTCGCGAGGCCATCGGCGATCCGATTCTGGTACGCGCCGGCCGTGGCCTGGTGCCGACACCCAAGGCGCTGGAGCTGCGCGAGCAAGTGCGGGACCTGGTGGAGCAGGCCGCTTTGCTGTTCCGTTCTGCCGATGACGTGGACCTGGGCAGCTTGCGCCGGCGGTTCAGCATTCGCGCCAATGATTTCTTTGTGGGCGTCTATGGCGGCAAGCTGTTCGACACGATGGAGCGCCAGGCCCCGCATTGCGAATTACGCTTTGTCCCAGAGGGCGACGGGGACGACGAAGCCTTGCGCGAAGGACGCATCGATCTGAGCGTCAGTAACAATCGACCGCTGATGCCGGAAGTGAAGGTGCAGAATCTGTTTTCCACTCACTTTGTCGGGCTGGTGCGCGAGGACCATCCGCTGTTCGACGACGAGATCACCGCCGAGCGTTACGCCGGCTTTTCCCATATCAGCATGTCCCGTCGCGGGATCGCCCGTGGGCCGATCGACACGGCGCTCAATGCCTTGGGGCTGGAGCGGCGGGTGGCGGTGATTGCGCCGAGTTTCCATGCGGCGATGTTCGCCTTGCCGGATTCCGACCTGATTCTGCCGGTGCCCAAAGAAGCATTGTTGAGCGTGCGGCGCCTGGGCTTGAAGCTGCGCTCGTTTACCCTGCCGATTCCGCTACCTACCCTCATGCTGACCCAAGCCTGGCACCCGCGTTTCGACAAAGACCCGGCGCACCGCTGGATGCGCGAGACGCTCAAGGCTTGTTGCGACGAGACCTGGTTGGCGGCGCAGCCGGTTTGAAGGTCAAAAGATCGCAGCCTTCGGCGGCGCCCACAGGCGCGTAGGAGCTGCCGAAGGCTGCGATCTTTTGACTTTAACCATTGCGTATCGCGCACTTATAAGCTGCCAATAAGTCAATTTTCGTAAGCTCTCGCACTTCCTAAAATACTTCGGAATCCCCCTTCCGGAGCGTGCAGTACATGACTTCCCTCGCGGCAACGGCACCTCTCGTCGCGACCAAACCTGCGACCGCCGTCGCACCACCGGTCTTCGGCCCGAGAATCATCATCGGCCTGGTGGGCGTGTTGCTGGCGGTGTTGGTGTCGGGCCTGAACGAGATGGTGACCAAGGTCGCCCTGGCCGACATTCGCGGTGCGTTGGCCATCGGCTACGACGAAGGCACCTGGCTGGTCGCCAGCTACACCGCGACCTCGGTGGCCGCCATGGCGTTTGCTCCTTGGTGTTCGGTGACGTTCTCGTTGCGGCGCTTCACCTTGTGCGCCATCAGCGTCTTCACCCTGTTGGGCGTGCTGTGCCCGTTTGCCCCGAATTATGAAAGCTTGCTGGTCATGCGCACCCTGCAAGGCCTGGCCGGTGGTGCGTTGCCGCCGATGCTGATGACCGTTGCGCTGCGGTTCCTGCCGGCCAACGTGAAGCTCTATGGCCTGGCCGGTTATGCCCTGACGGCAACCTTCGGCCCTGGTCTCGGCACGCCGCTGGCCGGGTTGTGGACCGAGTACGTCGGCTGGCAATGGACCTTCTGGCAAATCGTCGTGCCGTGCCTGATTGCCATGGCGGCGGTGGCTTACGGTCTACCCCAGGATCCGCTGCGTCTGGAACGCTTCAAGTCATTCAACTGGCGTGGCTTGCTACTGGGGTTTCCGGCGATTTGCATGTTGGTGATCGGCATCCTGCAAGGCAATCGGCTGGACTGGTTCGAGTCGAGCCTGATCTGCGCACTGCTCGGCGGCGGGCTGCTACTGCTGGTGCTGTTCCTGATCAACGAATGGTCGCAACCGATTCCGTTCTTCAAATTGCAGATGCTCGGCATCCGCAACCTGTCGTTCGCGCTGTTAACCCTGGCCGGCGTACTGGTGGTGTTGCTCGCGGTGGTCATCATTCCCTCCAGTTACCTGGCTCAGGTCCAGGGTTATCGCCCGCTGCAGACGGCGCCAATCATGCTGTTGGCAGCGTTGCCACAGTTGATCGCGCTGCCGTTGGTGGCGGCGCTGTGCAACCTGCGTTGGGTCGATTGCCGCTGGGTGCTGGGGATCGGCCTGAGCATGCTGGCGCTGTCTTGCATCGGCGGCTCGCAGCTGACGTCGGCGTGGATTCGTGACGATTTCTACGTCCTGCAATGGCTGCAGATTCTCGGTCAACCCATGGCCGTGCTGCCGCTATTGATGCTCTCCACCGGCAGCATTACTCCGATGGAAGGGCCGTTCGCCTCGGCCTGGTTCAACACGGTCAAAGGCCTGGCGGCAGTGATCGCCACCGGTGTGATCGATGCGCTGACCACCGCAAGGCTGCATTTCCACTCGAGCATGCTGGTGGACAACCTTGGTAACTCGCCTCTGGTTGATAGCGCCAGCGCGAACCTCGCTCACCGTCTGCATCAGCAGGCCGTGGTGCTGACTTCTTCCGATCTTTATCTGTGCATGGCTGGCGTCGCCGTGGCGCTGATCCTGCTGATTTTCTGGCTGCCGACGCGGATTTATCCACCGCGCGCGCCAACTTGAACGCTTCACTGGAACTGAAGGTTTTTATGACGACTCAATCAAAGCAAAAAGTCGCTGTCGGCGTTGCCGCAGCGATGGTGGTCGGCGTGTTGATTTACCTGGTGGCGCCGGGCTTGTTCGGCAAGCGTACACAGCAAAGCACCAACGATGCCTTCGTCTCGGCGGACTTCACCCTGGTGGCGCCGCGCGTGGCGGGATTCATCAAGGAAGTGCTGGTGGAGGACAACCAACAGGTCAAGGCCGGGCAGTTGCTGGCGTTGATCGACGACCGCGACCTGCGCGCTGCCGCCGAGGCCGCCGACGCGCAAACCCTGGTGGCCAGGGCGCAGCTGCAAAACGCCAGGGCAACCCTGGAGCGCCAGACGTCGGTGATCGCTCAGGCCCAGGCTACGGTGGTTTCGGCGAAGGCGGAGATGGCTTTCGCCGAGCATGAACTGAACCGCTACAACCACCTCGCCGGGGTGGGCGCCGGCACCGTGCAGAATGCCCAGCAGGCGCGCACGCGCATCGATCAGGCCACCGCCCGGTTGGCCAATGCCACAGCGGTGCTGGCGGCGGAACGCAAACAAGTGGAGATCCTGACCGCCCAGCGCGATGCCGCCGAAGGTGGGCTGAAACGAGCGCAAGCGGCGCTGGAAATGGCCAGCTATGAACTGTCCTATACGCGCATCGTTGCCCCCCAGGACGGCATGGTCGGCGAGCGCGCGGTGCGGGTCGGCGCCTATGTCACACCGGGCAGCAAGATCCTGGCCGTGGTGCCGCTGGAACGGGCGTATGTGGTCGCCAATTTTCAGGAAACCCAACTGACCGACGTACAGCCGGGGCAGGACGTGCAGGTGCATGTCGACAGCCTTGGTGGCGAAGCCCTGCAGGGACGCGTCGAGAGCATCGCACCGGCCACCGGCGTGACCTTCGCGTCAGTCAAACCGGACAACGCCACCGGCAACTTCACCAAGGTTGTGCAACGGATTCCGGTGAAAATCATCCTCGACCCGGGCCAGCCATTGGCCGAGCGGTTGCGGGTGGGGATGTCGGTGGAGGCGAGTATTGATACTGCCAGCGCTACGGCCGATGAGCATGAGGTCGCACAACGATGAACTTCGCTAATCGCACATCCCTGTGGCGAGGGGGCTTGCCCCCGTTCGAGTGCGCAGCGCTCGCAAATTTCGGGTCCGCTGCGCGGCCCAACGGGGGCAAGCCCCCTCGCCACAGAGTCAGCATTCGTTCAGTCGCTATTGTGTTGAACCTGCTTTCGTTGAGTGCCTGCACCGTCGGCCCCGACTTCCAGCGCCCTCAGGCACAGCAAGTCGCCCAATGGTCGAAACCGACCAAAGCCGCCAGTCAGGTCGTTCCCAGCGAAATGGACGAACGCTGGTGGGAAGTGTTCCACGATCCGAAACTCTCGGCCCTGACCCAACGCGCCCTGACCGACAACCTCGACTTGAAACTCGCCAGCAGCCGCTTGCAACAAAGCCGCGCCGCGCGCCAGGTGATCACTGCCGAGCGCTACCCCAACACCGCCGCCACTGGCAGCTACGGGCGCAAACGCAACAGTGGTGAAGGCCTGAATGATCCGTCGGGCAACAACGGCGACTCGGCGTACAACCTGTGGGATGCAGGCTTTTCCGCTTCCTGGGAACTGGATTTCTGGGGTCGTGTGCGCCGCGAAACCGAAGCCGCCGATGCCACCCTGGAGGTGGCGGAAAACGATCGCCGTGGCGTACTGCTGTCGGTGCTCGCCGAAACGGCTCAGGACTACATTCAACTGCGCGGTGTGCAAAGCACCCGGACCGTCACCGAGCAGAATCTCGACGTCGCCCGGCATAGTTTGAAACTCTCGCAACTGCGCCTGGCCGATGGTGTGGCGACGGATCTGGACGTCGCCGAAGCCGCCGCGCAAGTCGCGGCCATCGAATCACGTTTACCGGCGCTGGAGCAGCGTCAGTCGCAACTGATCAACGCGCTGAGCCTGTTGATGGGCGAACCGCCGCAAGCGCTGTCCGCCGAGTTGTCCGCAGACGCTCCGGTGCCGCAAACCCCGCGACAGGTTGCCATCGGCTTGCCGTCGCAATTGGCCGAGCGCCGCCCGGACATCCGCCAGGCCGAAGCCCGACTGCATGCCGCGACCGCCAGCATCGGCGTGGCCAAGGGTGACTTCTATCCGCGAATCACCCTGTCGGGCAACATCGGTTCGCAAGCCCTGCAACTGAGCGATTTCGGCTCCTGGGGCTCGCGCTCGTTCAGCATCGGTCCGCAATTGAGCTTGCCGCTGTTCGACGGCGGTCGACTGCGGGGCGTGTTGCGTCTGCGCGAAGCCCAACAACAGGAAGCGGCGCTGGCCTACCAGCAGACCGTGCTGCGGGCCTGGCATGAAATCGACAATCAACTCACCGCCTACAACGCCAGCCAATTGCGCCGCGACAGCCTCGCCGAAGCCGTGCGTCAGAACCAGATCGCCCTGCGTACCGCACAACAGCAGTACGTCGAAGGGGTGGTGGATTTCGTCAACGTCCTGACCGTGCAAGGCGAATTACTGGCGACCCAGCAGCAGTGGGTCGAAAGCTCGACCGGGGTGTCGTTGGCGATGGTGGGGTTGTACAAGGCGTTGGGTGGGGGATGGGAGTCGGTGTATCCGGTGGCGGAGATGGCGCAGCGTTGATATGGATAGTTTGTAAGGAAATTAACACCTATCCGCCAACGCGCGCTCCAACCAATGATGGCCATCCGCTTGACGAGCCTCCCCGCTGTCGTAGACTCCGTTCATCCGTCAGGGAGTTACGGTTATGCGGCGTTTTCGTATTTGGGTTGCGGGATTAACCTTTGTAACGTGCGTAGTACAGGCGCAAACGCCTGCGCCAGACGATCCGTTGCTGGAAAGCAACGCGGTCGGCGGTAACGCGTCAGCCAGCAGTGAGGCCCGTGGTGTGTTGCGAGCCCGGGATCAGGCGGTGCTCGCCAGTGAGTTGTCCGGGCGGATTGTCGAGTTGCCGTTCAGTGAGGGCGAGTCGTTCAAAAAGGGCGACACCCTGGCGCGGTTTGACTGTTCGGCTTATCAGGCTCAGCTCAACGCGGCACAGGCCGCCAATCGTGGCGCCGGTGAGGAACTGGCCCATAACCGGCAACTGGCGGCGTTGAATTCGGTGGGGCGCTTTGAAGTGGCGCGGGCCGAGGCCAAGGTCAGCGAAACCCAGGCGCAATCTCAGGTTTATCAGGTTCAGGTCAAACGCTGCAGCGTGGTCGCGCCGTTCGATGGCCAGGTCGTCGAGCGCAAGGTCAAACGCTACGAAAGCGTTGCCGCCGGCGCGCCGTTGCTGGATGTGGTCGATAACCGCACCCTGGAAATTCACCTGTTGGTGCCGTCACGCTGGATGGGCAAACTCAAGCCCGGCCAGACGTTCAGTTTTGTCCCCGATGAAACCGGTCAGCCGCTGGATGCCACGGTCAAGCGTCTCGGCGCGCGGATCGACGAAGGCAGCCAGACTTTGCTGCTGGTGGCGACGCTGCCCAACGCTAGCGGTCTGTTGGCCGGCATGAGCGGAACGGCACGTTTCGCGGAGCTCAAGTGAACGCCCCGGTAACGGGCGGCGCGGAGCAGGTGTTCGCCAGGTTTCTTGATCTCGAACGCCAGACCCGTGCCGCTCGCAATCCTTCGCAGCTGGCTTACAGCCTGGTCAATGACGGCCAGGCGCTGTTCGGTTTCCGCCATGCTGCGTTGTTGATCGCCGGCAAGGTGCAGGCGGTGACCGGTGTCAGTGCCGTGGAGCCGAATGCGCCGTTCGTGGCGTTTGTCGAGCAAGCGGTCGCGCAGCTGTTCAAGCTTGAGGTGTTGAAACAGGCACGGGTGATCGCGCCCGATCTGCTTAGCGAACCGATTCAGGCTGACTGGCAAAGTCTGTCGGCCGCTCAGGTGTTCTGGTTGCCACTGATTGATCATCAGGGCGAGATCTTCGGCGGGCTGTGGCTGGCGCGGGATGTGCCATGGAACCCTGCCGAGCAGGTGCTGTTGTCGCAACTGGGCGACACCTACAGCCATGCCTGGCTGGCGCTGCAACCGCGCAAACCCTGGCGACTGCGCTGGACGCGCAAGCGTCAGGTGGCACTGGTCGCCGTGTTGTTGCTCGGGTTACTGATTCCGGTGCGCCAATCGGTGTTGGCACCGGCCGAAGTCGTCCCGTTGGGCGGCCGGGTGGTCGCCGCGCCGCTGGACGGAGTGATCGCCGAGTTCCTGGTCAAACCCAACCAGACGGTGAAGACCGGCGACCTGCTACTGCGCTTCGAAAGCACCACGCTCAAGGCTCAGGCTGATGTGGCCGAGCGCGCTCTGGGCGTTGCCGAAGCGGAACTCAAGGCCAATTCCCAACGCTCCTTCGCCGATGCCGAATCCAGTTCGAAAATCGATCTGCTGGCCGCACGTGTCGAGCAGAAACGCGCCGAACGGGATTACGCCCGTGAACTGCTCAAACGCAGCGAAGTGCGTGCCGAGCGGGATGGCATCGCGGTGTTCGCCGATGCCGAACGCTGGACCGGCAAACCGGTACAGACCGGCGAGCGCTTGATGGAACTCGCCGACCCGAATCAGGCCGAGTTGCGCATCGAATTGGCCGTGGGCGATGCGATCGCCCTGGAGCCTGGGGCGCAGGTCGCGCTGTTTCTCGACAGCGATCCACTGCAGCGGCACCAGGCCAGGCTCGAACGTTCGGCCTATGAAGCGCAGCCAACAGCTGGCGGGCAACTGGCTTATCGACTGGATGCGACATTCGACGGCGCACCGCCGCGCATTGGCCTGCGTGGCACGGCGAAAGTCTTCGGTGACCGTGCGCCGCTGGCGCTGTACCTGTTGCGTCGACCGCTGGCCGGGTTGCGTCAGAGCGTGGGCCTTTAGATGAGCCTGCCGAGCCTGCGGGCAGACCTGCAATTGTCGACGGCGGCGCCGGCCCTCGACGGGTCACCGTGCTGGACCCTGGCCGACCCGGTGCGTGGACGTTATTTCAAACTCGGCGCGGCGGCGATGCGCTTGCTGCGTCATTGGTCCCTGGGTGATCCCGAGCAGGTGCTGCGTGCCGCCAACCGCGAGCCAGGGCTGCCGCTGGACGGCGCGGCGCTTGAGCAATTGCTGGAATTTTTGCGCGGCCACGACCTGATCAGCGCCCTCGACCCATCGCAGCGCGCCAGTTACAGCCTGAAGGCCGCGGCTCAGCGCCAGAGCCTGTGGAAAATCCTGCTGCATCAATACCTGTTTTTCCGGATTCCGCTGTGGCGTCCGGACGCCTTTCTCAATCGCGTCTGGCCGTGGCTGGAGCGTTTCGGCCCGCGCGCATTGCGCTACGGACTGCCCGCGACGCTGGGGCTCGGGGTGTTTCTGGTGTCGCGGGACTGGCAGCGATTCATCGCCACCTTTCCGCACCTGTTCAGCCTCGGTGGCGCGCTGGCGTTCGCGGTGGCGCTGTTTTTCGCCAAGCTGTGCCACGAGTTCGGCCACGCCTTCATGGCCAAGCGCGCCGGCTGTCGGGTGCAGAGCATGGGCGTGGCGTTCATGGTGCTGCTGCCGATGTTCTACACCGATGTCAGCGACGCCTGGCGGGTCAACGATAGACGTGCGCGATTGCTGATCGGCGCCGGCGGGGTGCTGGCGGAACTGGTGTTGGCCTGTATCGCGCTGCTCGCCTGGTCCCTGCTGCCCGATGGCCCCGGGCGCACGGCGGCGTTCATGCTCGCCAGTGCGACCTGGATCACTACGCTGGTGATCAACCTCAACCCGTTCATGCGTTTCGACGGCTACTTCTTGCTCAGCGACTTCTGGGAAGTGGACAACCTTCAGGGACGTGCCTTTGCCTTGTGTCGCTGGCGATTGCGCGAGTTCCTGTTCGGCTACGCTGCCCCGGCGCCGGAGCCGTGGGCGCCGAGGATGCAGCGGCGGTTGTTGATCTGGGGATACGGCTCGTGGCTATGGCGCGCGGCGTTGTTTTTCGGGATTGCGCTGGCGGTTTATCACCTGTTCTTCAAGGTATTGGGGATCTTCCTGATGCTGGTGGAGCTGGTGTGGTTCATCTTCCTGCCGATCCTGAGCGAGTGGCGGCAATGGTGGAGTCGTCGCGAACAGGCGCATACGCCTCGGGTACTGCTTAGCAGCCTGACATTGTTCGGGCTGTTGTTGCTGCTGGCGCTGCCGTGGCGCAGCGCGGTGGAGTTGCCGACGATGTTGGAGGCGGGACACACCAGCGCCTTGCACGCGCCGGTGGCGGCGCGGGTAAAAACGGTGAATGTGCATGACGGCCAGGTTGTCGCCCAGGGCGAGGTGCTGATCGAGCTGGAATCACCGGACCTGGACTCACGCCAGGCCATCGTCCGCCGCGAGATCCAGATTCAGCAGTTGCAGATGCGTCGTCAGGCCAGCCGCAGCGAAACCGCGGCCGACGCCGGAATCGTCGAGCAACGCCTGGCGGAAGCGGTGGCTGAATACCGCGGCCTGGTCGCCCAGCGTGAGCGACTGCTATTGCGCGCGCCCCACGCCGGCAAGGTGCGCGACCTGTTGCCGCAGTTAACGGTCGGTCGCTGGCTTTCGACTAAAGATCCTTTGGCTCGGGTGGTCGAAGACGGCGCGCGGTTGCGCGGTTATCTGGCTGAAGCCGAGCTGTGGCGTGTTGCTTCGGGTGCTCGCGGGCGGTTCATCGCCGATGACCCGATGCACCCGGCGATCGCCGTGCAATTAAGCGAAATCGATACCAACGGCGCGGCTTATGTCGATCAAGAGGCGCTGACTTCCGATCATCACGGGCCGATTGCCGTACGCCGGGATGAGCATCAGCGCGCCGAGCCGGTGCAGGCGCAGTATGGCGCGCGGTTGAGTGTCCTCGAAGAGACGCCGACGCCGGTGCAACCTTTGCGCGGCATTGTGGTGTTGCAGGGCAGCGGCGAATCGTTGCTGGGCGTTGCCTGGCGGCGCATGGCAGCCCTGGGGGTCAGGGAAAGCGGTTTCTAGGGAGAACAGCAATGGCGAACAGCGATTCAGTGGCAGCGGACGGCCTGGTGGTCAGGCCTTCGCGTACCAGCGATCGACCTTTTCTGCACAGCCTTTACCAGGCGGCGCGGCCGGATCTGCAATGGATCGACGGCGAGCAGGAAGTGGTCCAACAGGTGGTTGCCCAGCAATTCACCGTGCAGGAACAAGGGCTGGGGGAGAACTTTCCCAACGCCATGCACTACGTGATCGAGAAACTCGACACAGCCATCGGCGCGTTGACCACCGATTTCGGTCCCAATGAAATTCGCGTGCTGTACCTGGCGTTCATCCCCCAGGCCCGAGGCCGGGGTTACGGGCGGACGGTGCTGCAAGGCGTGCAAAAAGCCGCACAACAAATCCGTTGCCCGGTGGCGACGGTGGTCTGGGCCAACAATCCCCATGCGCGCCAGCATTACTTGGCGCTGGGGTTTCAGGTCGAAGAGCGCAACCCGGCGGCGGAGCGGTTGGTGTGGTATCCGCAAGGCTGAACCCATAATCGATTGTAGGAGCTGCCGAGTGAAACGAGGCTGCGATCTTTTGATCTTAAAAAATCAAAATCAAAAGATCGCAGCCTTCGGCAGCTCCTACGTAAAGCGATCAGCGTCACTCTTCAATTGAACGCAATGTAGAAATAACCCACGTCGGGATCCCGCCCCATGTTCGGTACTCGCGAGACGAAAATATTTTCCACCTGGCCCAGTTCCGGCAACTCCAGCGCACACAAGCCATCGACAAAGTCGGTGGGTTGCAGGCTGTTGAGCTCGACGCTGAACGGCATGCGCTCGCTTTTGGGCATCTGTGAATGAGGTGTTTCTTTCAGGGTGTCGATATGGACCGGCAATTCACTGCCATCGGGCAGCCGCAGCGTTCCGGTCTTGCCCAGCAGTGCCTGAAAGTGTTGGCTTTGAACCTGTTGCAGCATGGCATCCCTCCATCAAGCAAAAGTGGCCGGGGGATGTGCATCCCCCGGCCAGACCCTCAGTTACGCGAAGGGAACAGCCCGTTCAGCGCGATGCTGAAGTTGAGCACCAGGAACGGGTTCATCACCGTCATGGGCAAACCATTGCCGGCGGACGAGATTTCCCCCGTCACCGTGCTGGTGACACCCTTGAGCGGTACCGCCGCAGCACCTTGCTGATCGGAGTAGATGCTCGCCGAGCCTGGCCCGCCGCCCGAGGCACCGATGTACGAGTTGGTTGCGGTCGGATTGGTGACCGGGTTGCTCGCCGGGCTGGCCAGTTGCAGGGTGGTGGTGGCCGTGAGCCCGGACAGGGCGTGGGTGTGGTTGGGCAGGTTATTGATGGTCGCGGTGACGTTTTCGGTCCCGGAGACCTCGCCGATGACACGCGGGGTCAGGCCCAGGCCATTGCCTTGGGCAATCGGCATGCGGCCCTGCAGGTTGGGCAGCATGAAATTGGTGGTGCCATTGCCTCCATAGTAGGTTCCCAGCAGTGAGAACAGCGCCTGGTATTGCGAGATTCCCAGCGTCTGGCCGTAGCACAGGGCCCAGCCGTTGGGGGCGAAGTTAAAGGCGAAAGGTTGGATAGTGCCCATGAATACTTCCATAGTTCCTCATCCCTCAGGTTAGTGTCTGATATGTCACATCGCAGGCCCGGTTATCCGGGCGGATCGCAGTGATCAGCCGACTCCGTTCATCTCCGTGGCTGGGTCACGCCACGCCAAAGCGTAGACGCTGATCGGAATGATTGCCGGACGTCGTCCGTCGTAAAGCCAGCATCGACGACGGGCCTGAGCCTGTCCTACAGTGCTTGAGAAAATTGCGTATTCACTGGGTCGAAGCTCATTGGGTCGAGGCACATCAGGTCGAAAAAGGGGAGGCAATGGAGGCACGTAGAGAAACACCGCTGGGTGACACTCAGGATCCGCACGCGACACCGGGCTCATGGGCGGCTGCCCGCCGCTTATTGCGGTGGGCGCGGGAGCACTGGCTGCTGCCGATCCTGGCATTGGCTGCGCTGGTGCGTTTTTACGACCTGACGGCGGCGGCGATCTGGGGTGACGAAGGGTCCAGCCTGTTGCTGAGCCAGTACTCCCTGGCCGGGATCTGGGAGCATGCAGCCCATGATGTGCATCCGCCGCTGTATTTCATGCTGCTGCACGGCTGGATCGGGCTGTTCGGCGACGGCATTTTTTCGATTCGTTGCCTGAGCGCGCTGCCGGGGATTGCCACGGTCGGGCTCGGTGTCTGGCTGGTGGACCTGCTCGCGACCCGCCGCGCCGCGTTGCTGGCCGGGGTTCTGCTGGCGCTGTTGCCCACGGCGGTGCGGTATAGCCAGGAAGTGCGGATGTATTCGCTGTTGGGGATGTGGCTGATCGGCGCCACGATCGCCCTGGTGTACTGGATAAAACGACCACAACGCACGCGCTATCTGGTGATCTACACCCTGCTGATGACAGCGGCGTTCTACACCCATTACTTCACCGCGTTGTGCGTGCTGTGTCACTGGTTGTATCTGGGCATGATCCGTGTACAGCCAGGGTATCGACTGCGGCACATTCAGCGCTCGGGCTGGTGGTTGGCCAATGTGGCGATTGTGCTGTTGTACCTGCCGTGGGTGCCCAGCCTGATCGATCTGATCCAGCACTTGGATCTGCTCAAGGCCAATGGTGATGTGGGGTGGGAGCCCCCCGTCATGCTCGACTCATTGCCGTCGATGATCTGGTCGCTCCTGATCCAGGACGATGGCGAGAACCTGCCTACGCTGATTTTTATTGCGCTGCCACTGGCATTGGTGGCCCTGGCGGGCGTGGCGCTGGCCCGCGACCGCAGTGTGTTCCGTGGCAGTGCGCTGGCGGTGATCTACACCGCGGTCCCGTTATTGCTGGTGTTTGCGGTGTCGTTCATCTCGCCGGTGTTCATCGAGCGTTACCTGACCGCTTACGCCTTGGGTCTGCCGATGGTTGTCGCGCTGGCCGTCGATCGCTTGTACGCCGACTTCAAGGTCTTGGCGCTGGCCGTGCTGCTGCTGTTTGCCGGTGTCGAGCTGGTGGGGGTGAAGAACAATGCCACGGTGGATACTGAGGATCAGATCAGCGTCATGGCCAAACACGTGAACCAGCACTTCATGCCCGGCGACCGAATCGTCACCAGCGACATGCTCTGGTACCTGAGTTACGTCTATTACAACCAGACCAACGCCAAACCGATGCTGTACACGCCACCATTGGCCGATGGCCGGTCGAGCCGGCCGAACGCCTACGGTTTCGGTACGCTGGTGACCAATGATATCTACCTGGATAGCCTCGATGCCTTGCCCAAAGGCACTGGTCGGGTATGGCTGGTCGGTACCCTCGAGGGGGCGGACGAGTTCGCTCCATTGCCCGCGGGCTGGCGACGCGTCGACGAAGCCCGGGGGGGAGGCGCCGTGGCACGCTTGTATGTGCTGAAGTAATTCGTGGTTTCAGGGCTTAAACGATTCAACTTTTAAACAGTTATATAAACTGCGTTTTCCAGTCGATTTAGCTCCGATTTGATATCAAAACACCACTAGCTGTAAGGCCATTCATGGTCTACGCTCCGTCGTACAAAGGACTGAATGACGGGTGAATGGATTGCAACAATTCCACTTTATCTCCGGCTTGCCGCGCTCGGGCTCGACCCTGCTTTCTGCCATTCTTTTGCAGAATCCGCGCTTTCATGCCGGCATGACCAGCCCCGTGGGCGCACTTTTTTCCGGTGTTCTGGAACAATGCAGCGCCGGCAGCGAATTCGGCGCGGTGATCGACACCGACCTGCGTCGCCGCCTGTTGCGCGGCCTGTTCGATTCTTACTACGCCGACAAGGCTGACAAACCGGTGGTGTTCGACACCAACCGCTTGTGGAGTTCGCGCCTGCCGGCGATCAGCGATCTGTTCCCTCAAGCCAAGATCATTGCCTGTGTGCGTAATGTCGCCTGGGTCATGGACAGCATCGAGCGCCTGTACCGCGCCAATCCCTTCGAAAATACCAAGCTGTTCGGCGATGCGGTCGAGCGCAACACGGTCTACAGCCGCTGCGAAACCCTGGCCCAACGCAATCGGTTGGTGGGGTTTTCCTGGGCCGCCCTCAAGGAAGCCTATTACGGCGAACACGCCGACTCACTGCTGATCATCGATTACGACCTGCTGAGCCAGGCGCCAGAGCGGGTGATGCGGCTGGTCTACGACTTCATCGGTGAGCCCTGGTTCGAACATGATTTCGATCATTTGGCCTACGACGCGCCGGAATTCGACCAGGCCCTTGGCCTCTCAGGGCTGCACAAGGTGAAGGCCAAGGTCCAATTGCAGTCCAGGCGCACGATCCTGCCGCCGGATTTGTTCAAGCAATACGCCGAGTTGTCCTTTTGGCTCGATGGCTCAGCCAGCGCCGCCAATGTCATTCGTATGAAAGCCGACGCCGCGATCAGTTGATCGCGGCGTTTTCATTAGCCTGTCAAAAAGTTCGAGTCCGGGTGAGCAGCATGTGGTGGAGCAAAGGCAAGTCGCGGGTTACCGAAGGCGCACGAGCGCTGGCCTCGCCAATGATTATGTCCCTGGAGCCGCGCATGCTGTTCGACGGCGCGGTGGCCGCCACGGTGGCCGATACTGCCCAGGCTGACAGCCATACCACGGCCGACGCGGTCAAGGCACCGACTGCCGATCAGCCGGTCGCCAGCAAGGACACCCACGGCCAGGCCGATGCCACGACAACCCCGACACCTGTCGCGGTGCCGGGGCAAAGCGTGGTGTTCGTCGATTCGCGGGTCAAGGACGCCGACAGCCTGCTTAAAGGCGTCGCGCCTGGCACTCAGGTGGTTCAGCTGGACGCGAGCAAGGACGGTTTGCAGCAGATTGCCGACTACCTCGATACCCATCAAGGCATCAGTTCGGTGCAGATCATCGCCCACGGCAACGCAGGCGATCTGTGGCTGGGTAACAGTTATCTGTCGGCCGATAACGTCGCGGCCCGCAGCGCCGTGCTGGCTGAAATCGGCAAGGACATGAACGTCGGCGGCGACATCTTGATCTACGGCTGCTACACCGCCGAAGGTGAGCGCGGCTTGAGTTTCGTCGACTCGCTGGCGCAACTGACCGGCCGTGATATCGCCGCTTCCAGCAACCGCACCGGGGTCGGCGGCGACTGGAATCTGGAAATTGCCACCGGCAACATCGAAAGCGCCAACGTGCTCTCGACCACGGCCATGAACGACTATCACTGGGGCCTGGCCACCTGGACCGCCACCAACAACGCCAACACGGGCGTCGGCTCGTTGCGTGCCGCCCTCGCCTCGGCGCAGAACGGCGATATCGTCACATTCAGCACCGGCATGACGGTGCAGTTGACCTCCGAGTTGCTGATCAACAAGAACGTCTACGTTGATGGCGACTTGAACAACGACGGTGTGGCAGATGTGACTCTCGATGGTCAGTACAAGACCCGAGTGGTTGAAGTGGCGTCTGGCAGCATCGTGACACTCGATGGCCTGGTGATCACCCGCGGCCTGGTGGCGGGCAACGGTGGCAACGGTGGCTACGGTGCCACGGGCGCGATGGCGGGGGGGATTTTCAACGCAGGGATACTGACCCTGAAAAACGTTACCGTGACCTCCAACGCCGCTTCCGGTGGTGGTGGCGGCGGCGGTGTCACGGGCGCTTTTTACGG
>NZ_JBGLZF010000058.1:0-27310 GCF_047304405.1 Pseudomonas sp. Pseusp11 | reverse complement strand
GGTGGGTGATGACGGGATCGAACCGCCGACATTCTGCTTGTAAGGCAGACGCTCTCCCAGCTGAGCTAATCACCCTTTGCATCTCTGAGGCCGCGAAATTTACGCAGGTACCGAAGCTAAGTCAATACCCCACTTGAAGTTTTTCTGAAAAAGACAAAATCGTGTCATACGCAGCCGGACCGCTTTCGTCGGATCGCCGCCCGGAGCAAGCCCGCTCCCACACTGGGTTACTCGCTGTAAATCATCTTCTTGGTCATGCCACCATCGACCACAAACTCCTGGCCCGTGACGAAACCAGCGTTCTTCGACAACAACCAGGCCACCATTGCCGCCACGTCCTCGACAGTCCCTACCCTGCCCGCCGGATGCTGCGCATGATCGGCGTCGGTCAGCGGTTCGGCGCGCCGTGCCGCTGGATCCCGCGCATCGATCCAGCCGGGGCTGACCGCGTTGACGCGAATCTCTGGCCCAAGACTGATAGCCAGGGCGTGAGTCAGGGCCAACAGACCGCCCTTGCTCGCCGCGTAAGCCTCTGTGTCGGGCTCCGACTGCGCAGCACGGGTCGAGGCCAGATTGACAATGGCGCCGCTGTGAGCGCGCAGGTACGGCGCACAGTGCTTGGCCAACAGCATCGGCCCACTGAGGTTCACCGCCAGCACTCGGTTCCAGTAGGCCAGGTCAAGGCTTTCCAGGGTGATGTTGTGCGGATCGGCCACTGCCGCATTGCACACCAGCGCATCCAGACGCCCGAACTGCCCCAGCACCTCGGCCACACCCAGCGCCACCTGCGCTTCATTCGCGACGTCCATGGCGATGAACCAGGCGTTTTCGCCGAGCACCTTCGCCACTTTCGAACCACGCTCGCGATCCAGATCGGTCAGCACCACCTGCCAGCCTTCGCTGATCAGCCAGGCCGCAATGCCCAGGCCAATGCCACGCGCGGCACCGGTGACCAGCGCGACGCGGCCATGGGTGCCCGTGGTCGGCGTCGACAACTCGATCACAAGGCAGCCAACCCGCGCGCCAGATCGGCTTGCAGGTCTGCCACGTCTTCCAGACCGACCGCAATGCGAATCAGGCTGTCACGGATCCCCGCAGCTTCACGCTCTTGCGGCGCCAGACGGCCGTGAGAGGTGGTGCTCGGGTGCGTGATGGTGGTTTTGCTGTCGCCCAGGTTGGCGGTGATGGAGATCAGGCGAGTCGCGTCGATAAAGCGCCAGGCGCCCTCTTTGCCGCCTTTGACCTCGAAACTCACGACTGCACCGAAACCCTTCTGCTGACGCTGGGCCAGTTCGTGCTGCGGATGGCTCTTGAGCCCGGCGTAATGGACTTTCTCGATGCCGTCCTGCTGCTCCAGCCACTCAGCCAGTTGCTGGGCATTGGCGCAATGCGCCTTCATGCGCAGGCTCAGCGTTTCCAGGCCCTTGAGGAAAATCCAGGCATTGAACGGACTCAGGGTCGGCCCGGCAGTGCGCAGGAAACCGACGACTTCTTTCATCTGCTCGCTGCGACCCGCCACGACACCGCCCATGCAACGACCCTGGCCGTCGATGAACTTGGTCGCCGAGTGCACGACGATGTCCGCGCCCAGCTTCAGTGGCTGCTGCAGCGCAGGCGTGCAGAAGCAGTTGTCGACCACCAGCATCGCGCCCTTGGCGTGAGCAATTTCCGACAGCGCGGTGATATCCACCAATTCAGCCAACGGGTTGGACGGCGATTCTACGAAGAGCAATCTGGTGTTGGCCTTGATCGCTGCATCCCAGCCGGACAAGTCTGCCAGCGGTATGTAATCGACTTCGATGCCGAAGCGCTTGAAGTATTTCTCGAACAGGCTGATGGTCGAGCCAAACACGCTGCGCGACACCAGCACGTGATCGCCGGCACTGCACAGGCTCATCACCACTGCCATGATCGCGGCCATGCCGGTCGCCGTGGCCACCGCTTGCTCGGCGCTTTCCAGGGCGGCAATGCGCTCTTCGAACGCGCGCACGGTCGGGTTGGTGTAGCGCGAGTAAACGTTGCCCGGCACTTCACCGGCAAAACGTGCGGCCGCGTCGGCGGCGGTACGGAATACGTAGCTGGAAGTGAAGAACATCGGATCACCGTGCTCGCCTTCCGGCGTGCGGTGCTGACCGGCGCGTACGGCCAGGGTATCGAACGCTACGCCTTCGAGGTCGCTGTCCAGCCGACCGGCATCCCAATCCTGACTCATGCTGTCACTCCTTTCCCTATTCTCGTAAATTAAAAGCCAGATACAAAACCGGCCCCTCAGGGCCGGTAGTTACTCAGTTGTTGTACAGATCAATGATCGCACTGACTGCCTGGGTCTTGACCTTGGAGGCATCGTTACGTGCCTGCTCGATCTTGTTCAGGTAAGCCTCGTCGACGTCGCCGGTGACGTACTGGCCGTCGAACACCGCGCAATCGAACTTGTCGATCTTGATCTTGCCGCCACCGACCGCTTCGATCAAGTCAGGCAGGTCCTGATAGATCAACCAGTCAGCACCGATCAGATCGGCCACGTCCTGAGTCGAACGGTTGTGGGCGATCAGCTCGTGAGCGCTCGGCATGTCGATGCCGTAGACGTTCGGGTAACGCACGGCCGGGGCCGCCGAGCAGAAATAGACGTTCTTGGCGCCGGCTTCGCGAGCCATCTGGATGATCTGCTTGCAGGTGGTGCCACGAACGATGGAGTCGTCCACCAGCATCACGTTCTTGCCGCGGAATTCCAGTTCGATGGCGTTGAGCTTCTGGCGTACGGATTTTTTCCGCGCAGCCTGACCCGGCATGATGAAGGTCCGACCGATGTAGCGGTTCTTCACGAAGCCTTCGCGGAACTTGACGCCCAAGTGGTTCGCCAGTTCCAGGGCCGCGGTGCGGCTGGTGTCCGGAATCGGGATGACCACGTCGATGTCGTGGTCCGGACGCTCGCGCAGGATCTTCTCGGCGAGCTTCTCGCCCATGCGCAGACGGGCCTTGTAAACCGAAACGCCGTCGATGATCGAGTCCGGACGTGCCAGGTAGACGTGTTCGAAGATGCACGGGGTCAGCGACGGGTTGGTCGCGCACTGACGGGTGTGCAGCTTGCCGTCTTCAGTGATGTAGACCGCTTCGCCCGGTGCCAGGTCGCGAATCAGGGTGAAACCGAGCACGTCCAGCGAAACGCTTTCGGAGGCGATCATGTACTCGACGCCTTCGTCGGTGTGACGCTGACCGAAGACGATCGGGCGGATGCCGTGCGGATCGCGGAAACCGACGATGCCGTAACCGGTCACCATCGCCACGACCGCGTAACCACCTACGCAACGGTTGTGCACGTCAGTGACGGCCGCGAACACGTCTTCTTCAGTCGGCTGCAACTTGCCACGCTGGGCCAGCTCGTGTGCGAACACGTTGAGCAGCACTTCCGAATCGGAGTTGGTGTTGACGTGGCGCAGGTCAGATTCGTAAATCTCCTTGGCCAGTTGTTCAACGTTGGTCAGGTTACCGTTGTGCGCCAGGGTAATGCCGTACGGCGAGTTGACGTAAAACGGTTGAGCTTCGGCCGAGGTCGAGCTGCCCGCGGTCGGATAACGCACATGGCCAATGCCCATGTGGCCGACCAGGCGCTGCATGTGACGCTGATGGAACACGTCACGCACCAGGCCATTGTCCTTGCGCAGGAATAACCGGCCATCGTGGCTGGTCACGATACCGGCAGCGTCCTGGCCGCGGTGCTGGAGGACGGTTAGCGCGTCATACAGCGCCTGATTGACGTTCGACTTACCGACGATACCGACGATGCCACACATGCGACGCAACCCCTACTTAATGGATCTGAACTGAACACAACTCACTGAGGCGTTTTGGCCGTCGGCAAGAGGTGCTCCTTGAACGGAATATCAGCGGGTACGCTGATTCCGCTGGCAAGCCACTGACTGCTCCACCCGAGGATCAGGTTTTTGGACCAGTCTGCGACCAATAGAAATTTTGGCACGAGCTGTGACTCTTTCCACCACTCGTCCTGCTGTACCGGCCCCAGGCTCAACAGCCCGACCGCCACGACCACCAGCAACACGCCACGCGCCCCGCCGAAAGCCATGCCGAGGAATCGATCGGTCCCGGATAGCCCGGTGACGCGAACCAACTCGCCGATAAGATAATTGATCATTGCGCCTACGATTAAAGTGGCGACAAACATGATGGCACAGCCCGTGATCACACGAGCCGACGGCGTAGCAATATATCCGCCCAGGTACTCGGACAATGAACCACCGAACATCCAGGCAACGACTCCTGCGATGATCCAGGTCAGCAGCGAGAGTGCTTCCTTGACGAAGCCGCGGCTCAGACTGATCAAAGCGGAGATGGCGATGATTGCAACGATCGCCCAGTCAACCCAGGTAAATGGCACAGTGCAGCCTACAGACAGATGAGGCGGCGCATTTTAGCAGAGCCCATGGCTGTCGGTAAGCTGAGATTATCAGTGCTTTTCAAATCGGGGCGATAGATTTAGCCGCGCTCAGGCTGGAAACGCACCACAAAACCCTTGAGGTTCTGCTGGCGACTCAACAAATCACGCAGACGATCGGCTTCCGCACGCTCGATCAGCGGCCCGACGAACACCCGATTTTTGCCATCGGAGGAACGGATATAGGCGTTATAGCCTTGGCTGCGCAGGGTTTTCTGCAAACTTTCAGCGCTCTCACGGCTCGCCAGGCTGGCCAGTTGCACCGACCAGCTGACCGACAGGCCATTGGCATCGACGCGACTTGGAGTAGCGACCGGCTTGGTCGGTGCAACCGCGATTGGCTGGGCAGGTGCCGGCACAGGCTTGGCAACTGGCGCTGCTGGCGGCGCGACTGGCTTGGCAGCCGGCGGCGCTGGCGCTACGGGAGCCGTTGGCGCAATCGGTGCCGACGGCGCTTGCTGCTCGGCAATTTCGTCGTCGCTTGGCACAGGCTCTTGCGGCAATGCCTGCGGTTCAGGCACCGCCACCGGCTCGATCTGCACTTGCGGGATCGAGGGGGCATGCGGCGCGGCAGGCGCGTCGACCCTTACCTGGCGCTGTTCGTCCTGACGGGAAAACAGCATCGGCAAGAAAATCACCGCCAGCGCCACCAGCACCAAGGCACCGACCATGCGCTGCTTGTACGCCTTATCCAGCAAAGCCATTTGCCGCTTCCTCCGTGGAGTGCCGGGCCAGCCACTCAAGGGCCTCGGCGACACAATAAAATGATCCGAATAACAGAATCTCGTCGTCGCTCGTCGCCTGCGCGCACTGCCCTTCCAGGGCAGCGGCCACGCTGTCATAGGACGTAACCGAGGCGCCAAGGTTCTGCAACGCTGCGTGCAACTGAGCTACCGGCCGTGCCCGCGGCGAATCCAGCGGCGCGACGGCCCAATGCTGGACACTAGCACTCAATTCACCGACAACACCATCCAGGTCCTTGTCCGCCAACAACCCGAACACCGCCAGACGCTTGCCGGCCGGCGGTCGACTGGCCAGACGCCGAGCCAGATACTCTGCCGCGTGAGGGTTGTGCCCCACGTCCAGCAGCAGATTCAGACGCTTGCCCTGCCAGTCGAACTGCCGACGATCAAGACGACCGACGATCCGCGTCGCTTTCAACGCTTCAATAATCTGCGCATCCACCCAAGGCAAACCGAGCAGAAGGTAAGCCTGCAACGCCAGTGCAGCGTTTTCCATCGGCAGATCGAGCAATGGCAGATCGTGCAATTCGACCGCACGCCCTTGGGCGTCAATGCCGCGCCATTGCCAGTTGTGATCGGTGACACCGAGGTCGAAATCGCGCCCACGCAGGAAAAACGGGCAATTGAGCTCGCGCGCCTTATCCAGCAAAGGTTGAGGAGGATTCAGATCGCCGCACAGTGCAGGCGCGCCCTGGCGGAAGATCCCGGCCTTTTCGAAGGCCACGGATTCGCGGGTATCACCCAGGTAATCCGCATGGTCGACACCAATGCTGGTGACCAGCGCGACATCGGCATCCACCACGTTGACCGTGTCCAGACGCCCGCCCAGGCCGACTTCCAGCACCACCGCATCGAGACCGGCCTGTTGAAACAGCCAGAACGCCGCCAGGGTGCCCATTTCGAAGTAAGTCAGGGATGTTTCGCCGCGACCCGCCTCGACCGCGGCAAAGGCTTCGCACAGCTGCGCGTCAGTGGCTTCGACGCCATTGACCTGCACCCGCTCGTTGTAACGCAGCAGGTGCGGAGAATTGTAGACACCCACGTTCAGGCCCTGCGACCGCAGCAATGAAGCCACGAAGGCGCAGGTAGACCCTTTGCCGTTGGTGCCGGTGACCGTGATCACCCGAGGCGCCGGCTTGCCCAGCCCCATGCGGGACGCTACCTGTTGCGAACGCTCCAACCCCATGTCGATGGCCGAAGGATGCAACTGTTCAAGGTAGGCGAGCCACTCGCCAAGGGTGCGCTCGATCATAGGTTCGCAGGTACCGGTGGGACCACGATCGGCTCGACTGGCGCGGCGACGAATTTAGGCGTCGGCTTGCCGGTCAGTTGTGCCAGCAGGTTGCCCAGACGTGGACGCAGTTCCTGACGAGGGATGATCATGTCGATCGCGCCGTGCTCCAGCAGGAACTCGCTGCGCTGGAAGCCTTCCGGCAGTTTTTCACGAACGGTTTGCTCGATCACGCGCGGACCGGCGAAACCGATCAGGGCTTTCGGCTCACCGACGATCACGTCGCCGAGCATCGCCAGACTGGCGGAAACACCGCCGTAGACCGGGTCGGTCAGCACCGAGATGAACGGAATGCCTTCTTCGCGCAGACGTGCCAGCACCGCGGAGGTCTTGGCCATTTGCATCAGGGAGATCAGCGCTTCCTGCATCCGCGCACCGCCGGAAGCGGAGAAGCAGATCATCGGGCAACGGTTTTCCAGGGCGTAGTTGGCGGCGCGCACAAAGCGCTCACCGACGATGGCACCCATCGAGCCACCCATGAAGGAGAATTCGAAAGCCGACACCACGACCGGCATGCCCAGCAAGGTGCCGCTCATGGAGATCAGTGCGTCTTTTTCGCCGGTCTGCTTTTGCGCAGCGGTCAGGCGATCCTTGTACTTCTTGCCGTCACGGAATTTCAGACGGTCAACCGGCTCCAGGTCCGCGCCCAGTTCGGCACGACCTTCAGCGTCGAGGAAGATGTCGATGCGCGCGCGTGCGCCGATACGCATGTGGTGGTTGCACTTGGGGCAAACGTCCAGGGTCTTTTCCAGCTCCGGACGATACAACACCGCCTCGCAAGACGGGCATTTGTGCCACAGACCTTCAGGCACCGAGCTCTTCTTGACCTCGGAACGCATGATCGAAGGGATCAGTTTGTCTACTAACCAGTTGCTCATGCTTTCTTTCTCCAGTACCGGCGGCCCGAACGCTCTGGTTCGCAGCCCCGCGTATGCCCTTGAGCTAAATTCATGTGTGTAGCGATGATCGATGGATTGCCGGGTCAGCGAGACGCGACCTGCGTACAACCCAAAAATTCTCAGCCATGCCTGCTTTGTGCAGGTGCACCTCTTTTGTACAGAGCAGTGGACGGCGGCAGTCTGCCAGCCGTCACAACGTCAGGATCAAAAGATCGCAGCCTCGTTTCACTCGACAGCTCCTACAACCGCTTTGATGAATGCCTGAATCTTTGCGTGATCCTTGATGCCCTTGCTCGCCTCTACCCCTCCGCTTACATCCACCGCGTAAGGCCGAACCCGGGCGATCGCCTCGGCGACGTTATCTGGCGTCAAGCCGCCCGCCAGGATGATCGGTTTGCTCAAGCCTTGCGGTATCAGTGACCAGTCGAAAGCTTCACCGGTTCCACCGGGAACACCTTCGACATAGGCGTCGAGCAAAATACCGCTGGCACTTGGGTATGCGTCACAAGCCGCCGCGATGTCATCACCGGCCTTGACCCGCAATGCCTTGATGTACGGTCGGTGCCAGCCTTCGCAATCAGCGGCGGTTTCGTCGCCATGGAACTGCAACAGGTCCAGCGGCACGGCGTCGAGGATTTCCCCCAACTCGCAACGACTGGCGTTGACGAACAAACCCACGGTGGTCACGAACGGCGGCAAGGCCTCGATGATCGCCCTCGCCTGCTGGAACGTCACGGCCCGCGGGCTTTTGGCGTAGAACACAAATCCGATGGCATCGGCCCCGGCCTCAACCGCCGCCAACGCATCCTCTATGCGGGTAATCCCACAAATCTTGCTGCGAACGGCCGACATGTCGATAGAACCTCAGGGCAATTGCGGGAAAGTCCCGGATGGTATCAAAAGCGTTCGAAGGCGTCAGCCGTCAAGTTCCGAGAAGCCGGTGAGGAAGTGCGGGCCGATGTAACGCTCGGGCAATTCGAACTCGTCGCGATACTCGACCTGCACCAGATACAGGCCAAACGGATGGGCCGTCACCCCGCCGGAACGACGAACGCGACTCTCCAGCACCTCTTTCATCCACTCCACGGGACGCTCGCCAGCACCGATGGTCATCAAGACGCCTGCGATGTTGCGCACCATGTGGTGCAGGAACGCGCTGGCACGGATATCCAGCACGATCATTTTGCCATGGCGGGTAACGCGCAGGTGATGCAGCTCCTTGATCGGCGACTTGGCCTGGCACTGGCCGGCGCGGAAAGCGCTGAAGTCGTGGGTGCCGACCAGGTACTGAGCGGCCTCGGACATGCGCTCGACGTCCAGCGGGCGGTGGTTCCAGGTGATTTCTTCGTTCAGGTGCGCCGGGCGGATCTGATCGTTGTAGATCACGTAGCGATAGCGCCGGGCGATGGCTTTGAACCGCGCATGGAAATGCGCCGGCATGACCTTGGCCCAGCTGACGCTGATGTCGTGCGGCAAGTTGATGTTGGCACCCATGACCCAGGCCTTCATCGAGCGCTCGACCTGGGTGTCGAAATGCACCACTTGGCCGCAAGCATGCACACCGGCGTCGGTGCGCCCGGCGCAATGCAGCGACACGGGTGAGTCGGCGACTTTGGACAAAGCCTTTTCAAGAAGCTCCTGCACCGTGTCCACACCGGAGGCCTGACGTTGCCAGCCGCGATAACGCGAACCTTTGTACTCAACGCCCAACGCGATCCGGAAAAAGCCGTCGGCCGCCATTTCGGCGGCCGGATTATCTATATTTGCCAAGGGGTGACAGCCTGCTGATCTACGCAAAGGCAGGCATTATAAGGCCGCCGGACCGGGATGCCAGCGTAACTGTGACACGACGTTGAATGTACCAACCCCATCGCATCCCCCAAACAAAAACGGCAGCCTTGATGGGCTGCCGTTTTGTTTACGCCTTACCGACGATTCACGCCAGACGCGAGAGCATTTCCTTGGCTTCGCTCTTCTGCCCCGCATCGCCCTCGGTCACCACCTCATTGAGGATGTCCCGAGCGCCGTCGTTGTCGCCCATGTCGATGTAGGCCTGGGCCAGGTCGAGTTTAGTGGCGACTTCGTCGGTGCCAGAGAGGAAATCTAGCTCATCGCCCGCAGAGGAAAAAGCGTCTTCTTCGGTGAAGCTCGGCTCGCCGAGGCTCTGGGACAAACGATCCAGCTCAGCATTGACGTCGTTGAGTTCGTTTTCAAAGGCGTCAGGCTGATCCGGGGTGGCGTCCATTTCATCGGCCAGCGACAGATCGAAATCAGCCGGCAACTCCAGATCGTCGAGCGGCGCCTCAGTCGCGACCGGCGCTTCAGTGACAGTCGGCACTTCAGCGGCAGGCAAGTCCTTGAGGCCGTCATCCAGACTCAGCAGGAAGTCGTCTTCAGCCAGGGTTTCTGGCGAAGCATCGCCACCCAGGTCCATGTCCAGGTCGAAGTCCGACAGATCGTCGAGGCTTTCCTTGATTTCAGTCTGTTGTTGCAACACCGACTCAAAGCTCAGGTCGTCGTCCAGCGGAAACTCGTCCAGCTCAGCCAAAGACTCTGGTTCTGGCTCTGGCTGTGGTTGCGGTGCTGGCTCGACTGCAACCGCAGGCGTGATCGGAGTAGCCGCTTCCAGATCGTCGAGGCTCAGATCGAAAGCACTGTCAAAGTCAGCCAACGCCGGTTCCGGGGCTTGCGGCTCGTCCAGCAGCAGCTCCTTGACGTACTGCGCGTCCAGCTCGGCGGCGACAGCCGCGGCGGCCAGACCACCCACCGCCGCAACCACCATGGCTGGGAAACGGCTTTTCAGCTGTTCGACCCGGGCGAAGTTGTCGCCGTTGGCCACCAGTTGACGCTCCTGAGCGACGAACGCATCGCGATCGCCCTGCTGACCGTAGACTTCCATCAGCTTCAGGCGCAGGTCGCTGCGTTGCGGCTCTTGCTTGATAGCGTCTTCCAGCAACGCGGCAGCCTGATTCAGGCGACCGGCCGCGATGTGCGACTGTGCCTGGGCCAAGACGTCGTCAGAGCGTTCGGCGGCAGGCGCTACCAACGGTGCAGCGATCGGTGGCGTCACCACAACCGGGGCAATCACTGGTGCAGGTGCAGGCGTTGGTGCGGTCGCGAGTTTCACGCTTGGCGGTGGAACTTCCAGACCTTCGAAGCTGCTTTCCGGCAGGTCGAGGTCGGCGGAGAACTCTTGCTCCTCAGCCAAGGCACGGGCCATGCGCAGATGTTTTTCTGCTTCTTGCTGAGCTTTGCGGCGACGAGCCAGCAACAGCAGCAAGAGCAGCAGAACCACCGCACCGCCACCCACCAGACCCAGCAGGATCGGGTTGGTCAGCAGTTCGTTGAATTTCTGCTCGTCGGACGCCACAGGCGTCGGCTCGACGGCTGGCGCCGGAACGACTTCCGGTGCAGCAGCCTCTGGCGCAGGAGCCGCCGGAGCCACTTCAACAGGCGTTGCCGCCGGGCTAGCTGCCAGCTCGGCCGACATCGCCGGAGCGGTCGTAGCCGCCGGTGCGCCCGCGCCGCCTTCGGCTTGCAGCTTGGCCAACTGATTATTCTTCAGTTCGATCAGGCGCTGCAGCTTGTCCAGCTGGCTTTGCAGGTCGTTCATGCGGCTTTTCAGTTCAGCGTTGTCACGGCGAGCCGTGTCGAGGCTTTCCTGGGTCACGGCCAGCTTGTTGCTCAAGGCTTTCGCATCACCGGCGGCACCTTTGCCACGGCCCTTGCCGGTGTCGGCAGAGACCAGGCTCAGCTTGTCCGTGGCGACTTGCGACGAAGCGCCGTCACCGCGAGCACGCTTGGTGGCATCGAGTTGCTGCTGCCCGCTTCCGGGTTTCGCCACATAGCGACGACCGTGGCGCCATGCAGAGTTCTGCGCCGCGACTTCAGCGATGGCCTTGGGTTGCGGCAGGCTGGCGCTTTGCACCTGATCCGGCAGACGCAGCACCTGGCCGGTTTTCAGCCGGTTGATGTTGCCGTCGATAAAGGCATCCGGGTTCAGCGCCTGGATGGCCAGCATGGTTTGCTGGATCGATCCACCGTTACGCGCCTTCGCCGCGATCTCCCATAGGGTATCGCGCGATGTGGTGGTGTATTGCGTCGATTTGGTCGCGCCGGTGACTGGCGCGGTCACCGCTTGGGCTGGCGCCGGTTGCGCGGCGGCATCAGCAGTTTGCGGCGAGAATTTGGACGGATCGAGCAGCACGCTGTAATCACGCAGCAGACGACCGCTTGGCCACATCACCTGAACCAGGAATTTCACCATCGGTTCGGACAACGGTTTGCTGGAGGTGATGCGCAGGATGCTTTTGCCGCTGGCGTTAAGCACCGGCGTGAAAGTCAGGTCGTTGAGGAACGCCTGACGATCGACTCCGGCCTTGGCGAAATCTTCGGGCGAGGCCAGGCTCGGCACCACTTCGGCAGCCGTGAGGTCCTTGACGTCGAGCAACTCGATTTCTGCTACCAGAGGCTGGTTCAGCGTCGATTTCAGGGTCAATTCCCCAAGCCCGAGGGCATGCGCCATACCGGAGGACAGCGCCGAGGCGGCCGCTATTGCTAACACCAGTTTGCGAACTTGAACCATAGCCTCATCCTTTGTTTGAACATTCCTCGGCCAGCGAGAAGGTGTTGATTGCCGCTGCCGTAAGGCGTTGCGCGCGACGGCGAAGGGTCGTCGCGCGCGATCGTTTCATTCATGCGACGAAAGCCCTGCGGGATGGCTCGCCTCAAGCATTCCAGCCAAACACAGTGTTCGGCTGGAACCACTAGAAAAAATTGTTGCCAAGTATCTTTTACAGCAGGTCTTTTATCAACAATTCAGCCACCTGCACAGCATTGAGCGCGGCGCCTTTGCGTACGTTATCTGACGTCAGCCACACGTTAAGTTCCGCCGGGTCGTCGATCCCGCTGCGAACCCGACCAACGTAAACCACGTCCTGCCCTACCGCATCGCCTACCGGAGTCGGGTAATCGCCCGCTTCGACCAGCTCGATACCGGGCGCCGCTTCCAGTGCCGCGTTGACTTTCGCCAGGTCGACAGCGCTCGATGACTGCAAGGTCACGCTATAGCTATCGCCAAAAAACACCGGGGCTTGAATGCAAGTGACGGAAATCTTTAATAAAGGCAGCGACAAGACCTGACACAGCTCGCGCACCAGACGCTTTTCCAGCAACGTGTGGCCCTGAGCATCGGGCGCACCGACTTGCGCCAACAGGTTAAAAGCCATCTGCCGATCGAAGAAAGCCGGCTCCAGCGGACGCACGTTGAGCAGTTCGGCGGTTTGCCGGGCCAGCTCGCTGACGGCTTCGCGGCCCTGGGCGGATACCGCCAGGCACGCCGTCAGGCTGATGCGTTGCAGGTCGAGCAAGTCGAGCAGCGGCGCCAGCACCACCGCCAGCGCTGTCGCCGAAGGGCTTGGGCTGCTGACCTGGAAGGGCTTTTTCAGGCCGGCAAGAATTGCAGCATTGGCCTCGGGCACCACTTGCGGCGCCTGATCGGCAGGCAACGCGCCGGACAGGTCGATCAGCGAGCAACCGGCGGCCGTAGCACGCGGGGCGAAACTGAGGGTCACCGCCGGGCCGGCGGCGAAGAACACCAACTGGACTTTGCTGAAGTCGAACTCATCGACTTCGCGCACCCGCACGTTCTTGCCACGAAACGGCACCGAGTGTCCGGCCGATTCACTGCTCGCCAGCAGGTGCAGATTGCCGACCGGAAAGTCGCGCTCTTCGAGAATCTGGACGAGTGTTTCGCCGACAGTACCGGTGGCGCCGATCACGGCAATATCGAAGGACTGGCTCATGGTTCTACCTCTGGCGAAACGGGGGGAGCGGCACTTTACCGGGTGGTTGGCGGTGAGGCAACGAATGGGGAAGCCTTGTAGCAGCTGCCGAAGGCTGCGTTCGAGGACGAAGTCCTCGTCATGGCGATCCCGATCATTCAGGCAAAGCGCGCACGAAGGGTTTACGACTGCTGCGCAGCCGGACGCAGGCTTCGCCAGCTGCTACAGAAGTTGGATGGCGCGCATAAAAAACCCGCACCTCTTTCAAGGCGCGGGTTCTTTCATTGCATCAATCGATCAACGCTCAAGCAGGATCCGCAGCATGCGACGCAGCGGCTCGGCCGCGCCCCACAGCAGTTGGTCGCCGACGGTGAAGGCTCCGACGAATTGCGAGCCCATGTTCAGCTTGCGCAGACGACCGACCGGCACGTTCAGGGTACCGGTGACTTTCGTCGGGCTCAGCTCCTGCATGCTGATTTCACGGTTGTTCGGCACCAGCTTGACCCAAGGGTTGTGCTGGCTGATCAGCCCTTCGATGTCGGCGATCGGCACGTCTTTGTTCAGCTTGATGGTCAGCGCCTGGCTGTGGCAACGCATGGCGCCGATGCGCACGCAGATGCCGTCCACCGGGATCGGGCTCTTGAAGCGACCGAGGATCTTGTTGGTCTCGGCCTGGGCCTTCCACTCTTCACGGCTCTGGCCGTTCGGCAGTTCCTTATCGATCCACGGGATCAGGCTGCCGGCCAGCGGTACGCCGAAGTTTTCGGTCGGGTACGCGTCGCTGCGCATGGCTTCGGCAACACGGCGGTCGATGTCGAGGATGGCGCTGGCCGGATCGGCCAGTTGATCGGCGACAGCGCCGTGGGTCACACCCATTTGCTTGATCAGCTCACGCATGTGCTGCGCGCCGCCACCGGAGGCCGCCTGATAGGTCATGGCGCTCATCCACTCCACCAGACCGGCTTCGAACAGGCCGCCCAGGCCCATCAGCATCAGACTGACGGTGCAGTTGCCGCCGATGTAGTTCTTGGTGCCCGCGTCGAGCTGCTGGTCGATGACCTTGCGGTTCACCGGGTCCAGCACGATCACCGCGTCATCCTGCATGCGCAGGCTGGAAGCGGCGTCGATCCAATAACCCTGCCAGCCGGCTTCGCGCAGCTTCGGGAACACTTCGCTGGTGTAGTCGCCACCCTGGCAGGTCAGAATCACGTCGAGGGTTTTCAGCTCTTCAATGCTGTAAGCGTCCTTGAGCGGAGCAATGTCCTTGCCCACGGACGGGCCTTGGCCACCGACATTGGAAGTGGTGAAAAACACCGGCTCGATAAGATCGAAATCCTGCTCTTCCAGCATCCGCTGCATGAGCACGGAACCGACCATGCCGCGCCAACCGATCAGACCTACACGTTTCATCGCAACTACACCTTCTTGAAAAGTGGGCCGCTGCTTTCAAGGTTGAAAATTGCAGCGGGCCAGAGAGATTACAGATTCCGCAGCGCGGCGACTACTGCGTCGCCCATTTCCTGCGTACCGACCTTGGTGCAACCAGCCGACCAGATGTCTCCCGTACGCAGACCCTGATCCAAAACCAGGCTCACGGCCTTCTCGATGGCGTCGGCCGCATCCTGCAGATTGAAGCTGTAACGCAGCATCATCGACACCGACAAAATGGTCGCCAACGGGTTGGCAATGCCCTTGCCAGCGATGTCTGGCGCCGAACCGTGGCACGGCTCGTACATGCCTTTGTTGTTGGCATCCAGCGACGCCGACGGCAGCATGCCGATGGAACCGGTGAGCATCGACGCTTCGTCGGAAAGAATGTCGCCGAACAGGTTGTCGGTGACGATCACGTCGAACTGCTTCGGCGCACGCACCAGTTGCATGGCGGCGTTGTCGACGTACATGTGGCTCAGTTCGACGTCCGGGTAGTCCTTGGCCACTTGCTCGACGATTTCACGCCACAGCTGGCTGGAGGCCAGCACGTTGGCCTTGTCCACCGAGCACAGCTTCTTGCCGCGTACGCGCGCCATGTCGAAACCGACACGGGCGATACGGCGGATTTCAGTTTCGCTGTATGGCAGCGTGTCGTAGGCCTGACGCTCGCCGTTTTCCAGCTCGCGCACGCCACGTGGCGCGCCGAAGTAGATACCGCCGGTCAGTTCACGGACGATCAGGATGTCCAGGCCGGCAACGATTTCTGCCTTCAGGCTGGAAGCCTCGGCCAGTTGCGGGTACAGGATCGCCGGACGCAGGTTGCCGAACAGGCCCAGTTGCGCACGGATTTTCAGCAGACCGCGCTCAGGGCGGATGTCACGCTCGATGGTGTCCCATTTCGGGCCGCCCACGGCACCCAGCAGCACAGCATCGGCTGCGCGTGCACGGGCCAGGGTTTCATCGGCCAGCGGCACGCCGTGCTTGTCGATGGCGGCGCCACCGATCACGTCATGGCTCAGCTCGAAGCCCAGGCTGTACTTGTCGTTCGCCAGCTCCAGCACCTTGACCGCTTCGGCCATGATTTCCGGGCCAATACCGTCGCCTGGGAGAATCAGAATCTGCTTGCTCATGCTTTCCTCATGTCATCAGTCGGCGCACTCGCGAGTGCGCCCGGAAAAATTCTATCGTTCAGCCATCAGCACCAGCACATCGGTACTGAACGAACCATCGGCCTCAATCTCAAAATATTCGCGCACTTCGTTGCCCATCGATTGCTGCAACTCGAGGATCGCCGCGCGCATCACCTGCGGCGTGCGCATGCGCTCGACCCAGGAGGTGTACTCCAGGCGCAACCGTTGGCGCGTGGTGCTGCGGGTATGCAACCCCGCTTCGCTGACCTGACGCAACCACTCGCCCGCAGAATAATCGCGCACGTGACTGGTGTCGCGCAGCACTTCGACGCTTTGCAGGTAAGTGTCGAACAACGGGCTGCCCGGCGACAACACATCGATGAACGCCGCCACCCCGCCCGGCTTCAGCACCCGGCGAACTTCGCGCAGGGCCACACCGAGGTCGCTCCAATGGTGCGCCGAATAGCGGCTGAAGACGAAGTCGAACTCGCCATCGGCGAACGGCAGACGCTCGGCAGCGCCGTTGACCGTGGTCACATTACTCAAACCCCGGTCGACAGCGGCGGCGGCGACCACATCGAGCATCTGCTGGGACAGGTCGTAAGCGACTACTTCCTTGACCAGCGAGGCCACGTGAAAACTCACATGACCGGCGCCGCAGCCCAGGTCCAGCACACGGGCATCGCCCTGCCCCGCCAGCTCAGCCTGTAGCAGTGCGAACTCGGTGCCTTGAGCGTGTACGGCGCTGCTCAGGTAAGCAGAGGCCTGCTCACCGAATTGCTTTTGGACTACCTGGCTGTGCTGGGCGTTGCTGGTCATCGGGACTTCCTTTTTAGGTTTAACCTTGCGCTGTCTGGGCCTGCCCGCGAAGAGGCCGGCCCTGATTACATCGATTCCAGATCAATCTCAGGCGTCGCGAAACAACCACGGCTGGCTCGCGCGGTGCTTGGCTTCAAACGTGGCAATCGCCTCGTGATCCTGCAAAGTCAGGCCGATATCGTCCAGGCCATTGAGCAGGCAGTGCTTGCGGAAAGCATCGATCTCGAAGCTCAGCACTTTGCCGTCCGGACGGGTCACGGTCTGGGCCTGCAAATCGATCTGCAACTGGTAGCCCGGGTTCGCTTCAACCTGCTTGAACAGCTCATCGACTTCAGCGTCGCTCAAAATGATCGGCAACAAGCCGTTCTTGAAGCTGTTGTTGAAGAAGATGTCGGCGTAGCTCGGCGCGATGATGCTGCGGAAACCGTACTCTTCCAGCGCCCACGGCGCGTGCTCGCGGCTGGAGCCGCAACCGAAGTTCTCGCGGGCCAGCAACACGCTGGCGCCTTGATAACGCTCGGCATTGAGGACGAAGTCCTTGTTCAGCGGGCGCTTGGAGTTGTCCTGATACGGCTGGCCAACGTCCAGATAACGCCACTCATCGAACAGGTTCGGACCGAAACCGGTGCGTTTGATCGACTTCAAGAACTGCTTCGGGATGATCTGGTCGGTGTCGACGTTGGCACGATCCAAAGGCGCGACAAGACCAGTGTGCTGGGTAAAAGCTTTCATGCTGCGCTCCTTTAGATCAATTCACGGACGTCGACGAAACGACCGTTCACAGCGGCGGCGGCGGCCATGGCCGGGCTGACGAGGTGCGTACGACCACCGGCGCCCTGACGGCCTTCGAAGTTACGGTTGGAGGTCGACGCGCAATGCTCGCCCGACTCCAAACGGTCCGGGTTCATCGCCAGGCACATCGAGCAGCCTGGCTCACGCCATTCAAAACCGGCCTCGATAAAAATCTTGTCCAGGCCTTCGGATTCGGCCTGAGCCTTCACCAGCCCCGAACCCGGCACCACGATGGCCTGCTTGATGGTCGAAGCCACTTTGCGGCCCTTGGCGATCACCGCGGCGGCGCGCAGGTCTTCGATCCGCGAGTTGGTGCAGGAACCGATGAATACGCGGTCCAGCTGAATGTCGGTGATCGCCTGATTGGCGGTCAAACCCATGTATTTCAAGGCGCGTTCGATGGAGTCACGCTTGACCAGGTCCATTTCCTTGGCCGGATCCGGTACGTTCTGATCCACGGCCAACACCATCTCAGGCGAGGTGCCCCAGCTGACTTGCGGCTTGATCTGAGAGGCATCGAGCTCGACGACGGTGTCGAACTTGGCATCGGCGTCGGAGACCAGGTCTTTCCAGGCTTCGACGGCCAAATCCCATTCCGCGCCCTTCGGAGCAAATGGACGGCCCTTGACGTAAGCCACGGTTTTTTCGTCGGCGGCCACCAGGCCAACACGGGCGCCGGCTTCGATGGACATGTTGCAGATGGTCATGCGGCCTTCAACGGACAAGTCGCGAATCGCGCTACCGGCGAATTCGATGGCGTGGCCATTACCGCCGGCGGTGCCGATCTTGCCGATCACGGCGAGGACGATGTCCTTGGCAGTCACGCCGAACGGCAATTTGCCCTCGACCAACACCAGCATGTTCTTCATTTTCTTGGCGACCAGGCACTGAGTGGCGAGCACGTGCTCGACCTCGGAGGTGCCGATACCGTGAGCCAGGGCACCGAATGCGCCGTGGGTCGAGGTGTGGGAGTCGCCGCAGACCACGGTCATGCCCGGCAAGGTGGCGCCCTGCTCCGGGCCGATGACGTGGACGATGCCTTGGCGGACGTCATTCATCTTGAATTCGACGATGCCGTATTCGTCACAGTTATCGTCGAGGGTCTGAACCTGCAAACGCGAGACCTGGTCGACGATCGCTTCGATGCCGCCCTTGCGCTCCGGGGTGGTCGGTACGTTGTGGTCCGGGGTCGCGATGTTGGCATCGATGCGCCAAGGCTTGCGCCCGGCCAGACGCAGGCCTTCGAAGGCTTGCGGCGAGGTCACTTCGTGGATGATGTGACGATCGATGTAGATCAGCGCAGAGCCATCGTCGCGCTGCTTGACCAAATGCGAATCCCAGAGCTTGTCGTAGAGCGTTTTGCCGGCCATCAGACGGTTTCCTCATCAGCTTGTTTCTATGCCCCGGATCTTGAGTAATTCAATAACCCCTTGGCTTGTGAGGTCGATCCTAGGGGGTTACATTAAATAACTCAAATTCATATTTTTTATGCTTTGCATAACCAACTGGAATGTCACTGAGACCTCATTATGGACCTCGCCAACCTCAACGCTTTTATCGCGATTGCCGAGACCGGAAGCTTCTCCGGCGCCGGCGAACGGCTGCACCTGACGCAACCGGCCATCAGCAAGCGCATCGCCGGGCTGGAGCAGCAATTGAAGGTGCGACTGTTCGATCGACTGGGCCGGGAAGTTGGCCTGACCGAAGCCGGCCGCGCCCTGCTGCCACGGGCTTATCAGATCCTCAATGTACTGGATGACACCCGCCGCGCCCTGACCAACCTGACCGGTGAAGTCACCGGCCGTCTGACATTGGCCACCAGCCATCACATCGGCCTGCACCGTTTGCCACCCTTATTAAGAGAGTTCACCCGGCGTTACCCGCAGGTGGCACTGGACATTCAGTTCCTCGATTCGGAAGTGGCCTACGAAGAAATCCTTCATGGCCGCGCTGAACTGGCAGTCATCACCCTTGCACCGGAACCTCACACATTGGTCAAGGCCACGCCCGTGTGGGACGACCCACTGGATTTCGTGGCCGCCCCGGAGCATCCGCTGATCAGCAACGGCGCAGTCAGCCTGGCGGATATTGCCCTGCACCCCGCGGTTTTCCCCGGTGGCAACACCTTTACCCACCATATCGTGCAGCGCCTGTTCGAGGCCCAGGGCCTGACGCCGAACATCGCCATGAGCACGAATTATCTGGAAACCATCAAGATGATGGTCTCGATCGGCCTGGCCTGGAGTGTTTTGCCGCGTACCATGCTGGATGATCAAGTGGCGCGCATACCTTTGCCGGGCATACAACTCACTCGCCAGCTAGGCTATATCCTGCACACCGAACGGACGCTGTCGAACGCGGCAAAGGCCTTCATGGCTTTGCTGGATGCACAAATCGATCAGCCAGGGACTCGCGGCTAAGCTGTGCTTCTTCTTTTGTGCTACGCCTATAGAGCCCCAAAACCCTGTGCCTAACGCCCAACTCAGCCCAAGGCCTGTCATCCATGCCCAAATCTGTTGAACGTATGCCGCCAATGCCGCGAATTCAGGCAATTGACCCAAAACGGTCCGAGCAGAGCTGGGAAAGCGCCCCACAGTTGCTCGCGGCCCTCAACGGTGCCCGACTGGGCGCCTGGTATTGGGACATCGAGCGCGGGCAGATCAGCTGGTCACGGGGCACTCAGGCGTTGTTCGGCTTCGATCCCCGGCAACCGTTGCCCGAGGATCTGGAATACCTCGACCTGCTGCCCCAGGAGGATCGGGCGAAAGCCATCCGCGCCTTCAATGCAGTGATCGCCGGCGCTCCGCTGGAGCAGGCCATGCACCACCGCATCCGCTGGCCCGACGGCAGCCTGCACTGGCTGGAAATCAACGGCAGCCTGCTACCGGACAAAAACGGCCGGCCACGAATGATCGGGGTCATCCGTGAAATCACCCACCAGCGCCAGCGTGAACAAGCGCTGAGCAGCTCGGAAAAACGCTTCGCCACGCTGTTTCACCTGTGCCCGAACATGGTGCTGCTGACCCGCCAGGAAGACGGCCTGATCAGCGAAGCCAACCAGTATTTCGAAAGCCTGTTCGGCTGGCCGGTGCAAGACGCTATCGGCCGAACCACGCTGGAGTTGGGCCTTTGGGTCAACCCGGAGCAACGGGCGGAACTGGTCAAGGCTACCAAGGCCAAAGGTGAGCTGATCAACATGGAGGTGCAATTTCGCGCCAGCAACGGGCAGGTTCACGACGGCATTCTCAGCGCGCAAAAGGTCGAGCTCGAAGGCCAGCCATATCTGCTGAGCACGTTCCTTGACACCACCGAACGCAAAATCGCCGAGCACGCCCTCAAAGACAGCCAGGAACGCCTCGACCTGGCCCTTGATTCGGCGCAACTCGGCACCTGGGACTGGCACATCCCCAGCGGCATGCTTTACGGCTCGGCGCGGGCCGCCCAGCTGCATGGGCTGGAGCCCAAACCCTTCCATGAATCCTTCGATGCGTTTTTCGAAGGTGTGCCCGGTGATGAACGCGACACCATGCGCGACGCCTATCGCAGCTTGCGCGAAGGCCCGGCCGGCAATTATCAACTGACCTACCGCGTGCAGCTGCCGGACGGCAGTTCGCGCTACCTGGAAAGCCGCGCCAGACTCTACCGCGATGACAGCGGCAACCCGCTGCGCATGGCCGGTACATTGCTGGACATCACCGAGCAAGTGGAGCGCGAACAGCAACTGATAGCGTCGGAAGAGAAATTCGCCACGTTGTTCCAGGTCAGCCCGGACCCGATCTGCGTTACGCGCCAGGACACCGGCCATTTCATCGAAATCAACTCCAGCTTCACTCAGACATTCGGCTGGAGTACCGCCGACGTGATCGGCCGCAGCGCCGACGAAATCGGCCTGTGGGACGCTTCGGCGAAAAGCCTGCAAAGGATCGAGCGGGTCATCCGCGAACAAGGCCTGAACAACGTGGCGATCATCGTTCAGCACAAGGACGGACAGTCCCTGACCTGCGTGATCTCCAGCCGCCAGATCAGCGTCGGCGACCAGCCGTGCATCGTCACCACCCTGCGCGACATCACCCAACAGCAACGCTCGGAAGCGGCGCTCAAGGCCAGCGAGGAGAAGTTCGCCAAGGCCTTCCACTCAAGCCCCGACGCCATCACCATTACCGAGCGCGACACCGGACGCTATCTGGAGGTTAATGATGGCTTCTGCCGCCTGACCGGCTACCGTGCCGATGAAGTGGTCGGCCGTACGGTGTATCAGGTCGGCATCTGGGCCGAGGAGAAACAACGCTCGGCGTTGCTGGCGGAACTACAGATCAAGGGCCGGGTTCACCACCTGGAAATGCTCGGGCGCAACAAGCGCGGCGAGTTGCTGACCGTCGAAGTCTCGGTGGAGCCGATCACCCTCAACGAAACCGCCTGCCTGCTGCTGACCGCCCGGGACGTCAGCCTGCTGAAAAATGCCGAAGCGCAGATCCGTCACCTGGCCTACCACGACCCGTTGACCAACCTGCCGAACCGCGCGCTGTTGATGGACCGCCTGAGCCAGCAAATCGCCCTGCTCAAGCGCCACAACCTGCGCGGCGCCCTGATGTTCCTCGATCTGGACCACTTCAAGCACATCAACGACTCCCTCGGCCACCCGGTGGGCGATACGGTGCTGAAAATCATCACTGCGCGCCTTGAAGCCAGCGTGCGCATGGAAGACACCGTCGCACGCCTGGGCGGCGATGAATTCGTGGTGCTGCTCAGCGGCCTGGAAGGCTCGCGCAGCCAAGTCAGCGCTCAAGTCAGGGAACTGGCGGACACCTTGCGCGAATTACTGTCCGAACCGATGTTCCTCGACGGACAGCGCCTGCAAGTGACGCCGAGCATCGGCATCGCGCTGATCCCCGACCACGGCTCGACCCCGACCGACCTGCTAAAACGCGCCGATATCGCCCTCTATCGCGCCAAGGACTCGGGCCGCAACACCACGCAGATGTATCACAACACCATGCAGAAGGCCGCCAGCGAACGCCTGCGTATGGAAACCGACCTGCGCCTGGCCCTTTCCCGGGGTGAATTCAGCGTGCAATACCAACCTCAGGTAGACGCCCGCAACAACCGCATTACCGGCGCCGAAGCCCTGGTGCGCTGGCACCACCCGCAACTGGGCGCGCAATCGCCCACCGAATTCATCAAGGTGCTGGAAGACAGCGGGCTGATTCTGGAGGTCGGCACGTGGATCCTCGACGAAGCCTGCGCGGCCTTCAAACGCCTGATCGCCAAAGGCCTGATCGACCCGCTCAATTTCAGCCTGTGCGTAAACATCAGCCCGCGGCAATTCCGTCAGAACGATTTCGTCGAACGCATCGAGCACAGCCTCGGCAGCCACGGCCTGCCCTTCTCGTTGCTGAAACTGGAAATCACCGAAGGCATCGTCATCCAGAACCTGGACGACACCATCAGCAAAATGCGACGCCTGAAAAAACTCGGCGTGAGCTTTGCCATGGACGATTTCGGTACCGGCTACTCCTCGCTGACCTACCTCAAGCGCCTGCCGGTCGACACCCTGAAAATCGACCAGTCGTTCATCCGAGACGCCACCACCGACCCCAACGATGCCGAAATCATTCGCGCCATCGTCGCCATGGCCCGCAGCCTGGAGCTGGAAGTGATTGCCGAAGGGGTGGAAACCGAGGAGCAACTGGAGTTCTTGCAAGGGCTGGGCTGCCATTTGTATCAGGGGTATCTGCACAGCCGGCCGTTGCTGGTCGAGGAGTTTCAGAAACTGCTCAAATAGACCCGTAGCAGCTCCGCATTCGACTGTAGCAGCTGTCGAGCCTGTGAGGCTGCGTTCGGCTGCGAAGCAGTCGTAATCCAGTCAATACCATTTACCTGAAAGAACGCGGTGGCAGGTTTTGCGACTGCTACGCAGCCGAACGCAGCCTCGCGGGCTCGGCAGCTGCTACAAATAGGTGTAAATCTTATTCAGGACGGGATAACGGACAAAAAAAGGGCGCCAGTGGATGGCGCCCTTCTCATTTGCTCTGACCGATTAGTGTTGCAGAGCCGGTTTTTCCGTCCCGTTGATCGGGATGCGTTTGGCTTTCGCTTCTTCCGTGATCACACGCAGCAGGTCGATACTCAACAAACCGTTGCGCAGTTCGGCGGCCTTGATTTCGATGTGGTCCGCCAGACGGAACGACAGTTTGAAGGCGCGCTGGGCGATGCCCTGGTACAGGTAAGTGACGTTTTCGTCCGCGTCACGTTTGCCGCCACTGATGGTCAGTACACCTTTTTCTACTTGCAGGTCCAGGTCGTCTTCCTGGAAACCGGCGGCCGCTACAACAATGCGGTATTGATCATCACCGTATTTTTCAACGTTGTAGGGTGGATAGGTGCTGCCTGGCTCATTGCGCAGGGCGGTTTCGAACAGGTCGTTGAAACGGTCGAAACCTACCGAGGAACGGAACAGTGGAGCCAAGGAAAATGAAGTACTCATGATTCAAATCTCCTGAACATGTTCAGCAAGTTTTTTTGTCTCCGCGACCCGAATTCGGCATCGCGTAATCCTTACATAAGGACCGCTGGCTGCTTTTCAAGAGATTTTTTTCTGTTTTTTTCAAGCGGATTCAAGCTGCTTCAGCTACCTGCAAACCCAGTAAACGCGAGACCTGATCCAGCTCGGTTTCACGACGCAAGACGCTGAACAACTCTACCGCTTCGGGATAATTGCGGGTCAGCATCGCCAGCCATTGTTTCAGGCGACCCGGCGATTGGCGTGGCGTCATCTGGGCCTTGGCTTGCAGCCAGAAGTCCTGAATCAGCGGCAGCAGCTCGGCCCAGGTCATCTCGACGACCTCCTCGCCGGCCCGCGCCGCGGCGATTTGCCGGGCCAGGTCCGGACGCGACACCAGGCCACGACCGAGCATGATATCTTCGACGCCACTGATCTCGCGGCAACGGCGCCAGTCCTCGACGCTCCAGATGTCACCGTTGGCAAACACTGGCACCTTGACCACGTCCTGCACCCGCGGGATCCATTCCCAGTGGGCTGGCGGCTTGTAGCCGTCAGTTTTGGTCCGCGCGTGAACCACGATGTGCGCTGCGCCGCCTTCAGCCAGGGCCGTGGCGCAAACCAGCGAACCATCGGGACTGTCGAAGCCCAGGCGCATTTTGGCCGTCACTGGAATGTGTGCGGGCACCGCACGGCGGACATGTTCGACGATTTCGTTGAGCAGCTCAGGCTCTTTGAGGAGAACGGCGCCACCGCGCGACTTGTTTACGGTCTTGGCCGGGCAGCCGAAGTTCAGGTCGATGACTTCGGAACCCAATTCGCAGGCCAGCGCAGCGTTTTCTGCCAGGCACACTGGATCGGAGCCGAGCAACTGCACCCGCAGCGGTACACCGGAGGCGGTACGGGCGCCAGTTAGCAGTTCCGGGCCGAACTTGTGGTAGTAGGCAGGCGTGAGCAGCTGATCGTTGATCCGAATGAACTCGGTTACACACCAATCGATACCGCCCACACGGGTCAGCACGTCCCGCAGGATGTTGTCGACCAACCCCTCCATGGGCGCCAAAGCAATTTGCATGAAAAAACACTCGACGAAAAACGTGCGGCAGTTTACTGGTTTCGGCGTGCAGAAGGTATTTCGTCAGACCGGGCGGTGGCAAATGTGCGGACTGTGTCAGCTTGGAACTTGCAACGCCGAGCCGTAGCCCTCGATGAATTCCGCCGGCATGCGCTTGGGCTTGCCGGTCGACAGCTCGATGCACACGAACGTGGTCTGCGCCCGCAGCAACGTCGAGTTGTCACTGGGGCGGATCAGCTGGAAGTGTCGGGTCATTCTCAGGCGCTGGTCCCAATCGACGATCCAGGTCGCCAGCTGCAGCTCATCGCCTTCGTAGGCCGCCGCCAGGTAATCAATCTCGTGCCGCACCACCGCCATAGCCCGGTCCAGCCGCCGATACTCGACCAGGTCCAGGCCCAGCCGCTGCGAGTGACGCCAGGCGCAGCGCTCGAGCCAGGTCACGTACACCGCGTTGTTCGCGTGGCCCAGCCCGTCGATGTCTTCGGCGCCCACTTCCAGATCAATGATAAACGGCGTTGCCCGATCCCAGCCCATGCCCCACTCCCGGTCAGATTATTTCGACCGGGGCAGTGTAACGGAAGCTCAGGCCGATTGGCGCGATTGCAGGCTGCGACCGGCCAGCAGCGAGAGCACGCCATCGATCACCCGCGGATCGGCCAGGACCCGCTGATGACCGCCCTCTTCCAGGCGCAACAAGCGACTGTCGAACCAGGCTTCGTGAATCAATTGGGATTCCTTGACCGAGACAAAGTTGTCGTCCTCGGCATGGACAATCAGGCCAGGCATGTCGAGCTGGTAGTGCGCGACATCCAGCGCTGCGGCACGCATGCCGACGTCTTTTTCGACCTGACGAATGAACGCCGAACGGGCTTTGGGCGGCAGGCGTACATAGCGCGCAAAACCGCGCAGCACCCCAAGGATTCGCGCCGGGGCGGCGATCGAGACCAGGGTTTCGGTGCGCAAGCCCAACTGCACCGCGAGCATGGCGCTGGCGCCGCCCATCGAGTGACCGATTACCGCTTGCAGCGGCGGTAGTTCAGCAGCTGCTTCAAGCATCGCCCGGGCGAACAGCACCACATTGGCTTCGCGCCCAGGCGAGCGACCGTGAGCCGGGCCATCCAGGGCGACCACGGTGTAACCGGCATCGACCAGCGCCGTGATCAGCGCGGCAAACTGCGTTGGCCGGCCTTCCCAGCCGTGCATCAACAACACCGCCGGGCCCTGCCCCCAACGCAGCGCCGAGAGGCCGAAGCGCAAGGTGATCCGCTCGGATTTCGCCAGCAGCGGCAATTCCCAATCACGCGGAGGCAACTCCCGCGGGGTCATGAATGCCAGACGCATCTTGCTCGCCACCAGCTTCGGTGCGAACCAGCCCAAGGTGCCATTAACGCCACGAACCCAGCTCAACGTGTTCATCGCCCATCTCCTCAGACTGGATGCCTTTAGGTCACAGCACCGCCGATTTGGCGGCGCGCAGCAATCGATCGGACAACTCTCCTGGCCCCAGCGCCCGCGCCAGCGCCAAACCACCCACCATCAAGGCGATGTCGGCCAAAACCTTGTCGGTGTCTTCCGGGCTGGCTGCCAACTGCGCGACCATCAATTCAATATGTTCATTCAACGCCACACGAAATTCGTCCGGCAGACGGCCCAGTTCACTGATCGACGCTGGAACCGGGCATGCCCGCTCGGTGGAATCACGGTGTTTGCGCGACAGGTAGAACGCTGCGACCAACGCGCGACGCTCTTCGCCGGTCAACTCGGCATCCATGTCGGCGATCAAGTCACGACGATGGCTGAGCAGCTGCTTGAACGCTTCCAGCATCAACGCGTCCTTGCTCTCGAAGTGCGCGTAGAAACCGCCGACCGTCAGCCCGGCCGCGCCCATCACTTCGCCCACGCTCGGCTCGGCCGGACCGCGCTGGATCAGCGCTGCGCTGGCAGCCTTGAGGATGCGTTCGCGGGTTTGAGCTTTTTTATCGTTCATCGTTGCCTCCGAATATTACGACTAGAATATTATTCTCATAATAATTTTCCGCAAGTCGTGGATGTGACCGCTGGTCTGAAGAACAGTGTTGGGGAAAAAGGAGATTTGGCCAAACGCCAGACAAACAAAAGGGCCATTCAATAATTGAATGACCCTTAAAAATCCCGCAAAGCGGGTAATCGTGGCGTCCCCTAGGGGACTCGAACCCCTGTTACCGCCGTGAAAGGGCGGTGTCCTAGGCCACTAGACGAAGGGGACACAAACCCTTCTATACAACTGATCAGTGCTGAGAGCTGATCGATTCAAGGCCGGAGTGGCCAGACCTTGAACTGTAAAATTGGTGGAGCTAGACGGGATCGAACCGTCGACCTCTTGCATGCCATGCAAGCGCTCTCCCAGCTGAGCTATAGC
>NZ_JBGLZF010000057.1:0-30442 GCF_047304405.1 Pseudomonas sp. Pseusp11 | reverse complement strand
ACAAGATCAAACGATCGCAGCCTGCGGCAGCTCCTACAGAGGCCTGAAGGCCCTGAGCCGCCGTGGCTCCCGCCGGATCGACTCAGCGATCGGGCAGGGTGATATTGAGTTCCAGAATCGAGCAGCTGCCCTGGTTTTCCAGAGCGACGTGCACGTCATCGGACCCGATATTGACGTACTTGCGGATCACTTCCACCAGTTCCTTCTGCAAGGCTGGCAAGTAGTCCGGCGTACTGCGTTGGCCGCGTTCATGCGCCACGATGATCTGTAGACGCTCTTTCGCTACCGAGGCGGTACTGGGCTTTTTGTTGGCACGAAAGAAGTCAAAAAGGTTCATTACCTACCTCCAAAAAGTCGCTCGAAGAATCCCTTCTTCTCGACATCGAGGAAACGATGGTCCACGGTCTTGCCCAACAGACGATCGACAGCATCGCTGTACGCCTGGCCGGCGTCGCTCTGGTCGTCGAGAATCACCGGCACGCCCTGGTTGGAGGCCTTGAGGACGGCTTGCGATTCTGGAATCACGCCCAGCAGGGTCACCGCGAGGATTTCCTTGACGTCTTCGACGCCGAGCATTTCGCCGTTGACGACGCGCGTAGGGTTGTAGCGGGTCAGCAACAGGTGTTCCTTGATCGGGTCTTCGCCGTTTTCGGCGCGACGGGACTTGCTGGCCAGCAGGCCCAGCATGCGGTCCGAGTCACGTACGGAGGAGACTTCCGGGTTGGTCACGACGATCGCTTCGTCAGCGAAGTACATGGCCAGGTGGGCACCTTTCTCGATGCCGGCCGGGGAGTCGCAGACCACGAATTCGAAGTCTTCTTTCAACTGCATCAGGACTTTTTCTACACCTTCCTGGGTCAGCGCGTCTTTGTCGCGGGTCTGACTGGCGGCCAGCACGTAGAGGTTTTCCAGGCGCTTGTCTTTGATCAGGGCCTGTTGCAGGTTGGCTTCGCCGTTCACCACGTTGACGAAGTCATACACCACGCGGCGCTCGCAACCCATGATCAGGTCGAGGTTACGCAAGCCGACGTCGAAGTCGACGATAACTGTTTTGTGACCACGCAGAGCGAGGCCGGTACCGATAGCGGCGCTGGTGGTGGTCTTACCCACACCACCCTTGCCGGATGTAACCACGAGAATCTTGGCCAAGGTGTTTTACCCCTAAGGAAAAAGGACGTTTAGCCCCTGAAAAACATCTCTTGAAAAACTACTGCAGTCGGACAGCCTTGGCTGGAATCCGGTTTTGAGCGGTGTCTACCCCCGGTAAACACTGCTTTTAGCCTTTTTCCTACTTCGTTTGAGCCGTTTTCGCTACGTTTTAGAGATGCTTGGAAAATGCGGCAGTATCCGTTAAAGCCGAATGATGTTCAACACGTCACCCGACAGGCTGACTTGTACTCCGGCGCCCCACAATGGATCGCGGCGCAGGTCCTCGGAAACCTTGTAGTGACCGGCGATGGAGACCAGTTCAGCGGTCATTTGCTGACAGAAAATCCTGGCTTTCGTATCACCTTTGACGCCGGCCAGCACACGACCGCGCATCGCGCCGTATACATGGATGTTGCCGTCGGCGAGAAGTTCCGCCCCCGGGCTGACCGACGAAATCACCACCAGATCGCTGCCCTGGGCATAAATCTGCTGGCCACCACGTACTGGCGACGTGATGATTTTTGTCGGTTTGATGGTCGGCTCCGGTGGTTTTTCGGGTTTTTTCGCTACGACGCCTTCGAGCGGGTCGAGCGGGCGTTCCCGCGCGCCGGACGGCGGCAGCACTGGCAGATCGACCGCAATGGCGGCGGCGATGTCTTCGATGCGGCTGGCACGGATCGCCAGGGTGCGCAGGCCATGCTGGCGGCAGATGCGCATCAATCCCGGCAGGTCGACCGAGCCTTCGCTGGCCGGGAGTTTGTCCAGGGCCAGTACCAGCGGCGCATTACTGAAGAAGTTGGGCGCCTGGGCGACCTTGGCGGCCAATTGCCGATCAAGGTTCTCGAGGTCGTTACGGGCCAGTTCCAGCACCGTAATGGCGAGCATGCTGCCCTTCAACTGGAACACGGGATCTTGGTCTAGCGGTTCGGTTTGGCTCATGGTCGGCATACAACGGCTTGTCACTAAAAGTGCCGAGACTTATAACGAGAACGCCCGCAGGCCGCAAGCCGGGTCGAACGATGTAGAATGCGCGGCCATTAACTTTCCGGAACCTTTAATGGAACGCCCGCGATTTCGAACAGCATTTCTTTCTCCGCGTTTCTGGCCGCTGTGGTGTGGCCTGGGGCTGTTGTGGCTGATTGTGCAGTTGCCGTATCCGGCGTTGCTGGCGATTGGTCGCGCCCTGGGTGCATTGATGTACCGGGTGGCCGGCGACCGACGGCGCATTGCCAAGCGCAATCTTGAGCTGTGTTTCCCTGAAAAGTCCGCTGCCGAGCGCAAGCGCCTGCTCAAGGAAAACTTCGCGTCCACCGGCATCGCCTTCTTCGAGATGGCCATGAGCTGGTGGTGGTCGCGCAAGCGTCTGGCGAAACTGGCCCATGTCGAAGGCCTTGAGCATTTGAAACAGGCTCAGGCGCAAGGCAAGGGCGTGATTCTGATGGCTGTGCACTTCACCACGCTGGAGATCGGCGCGGCGTTGCTCGGTCAGCAACACACCATCGATGGCATGTACCGCGAACACAAGAATCCGCTGTTCGACTTCATCCAGCGCCAAGGCCGCGAGCGGCATAACCTCGACTCGCTGGCGGTGGAGCGCGACGACGTGCGTGGCATGCTCAAACTGCTGCGCGCAGGGCGAGCGATCTGGTACGCACCGGATCAGGACTACGGCGCCAAGCAAAGTATCTTCGTGCCGCTGTTCGGGATTCAGGCGGCGACTGTCACCGCCACCAGCAAATTCGCACGTTTGGGCAAGGCGCTGGTGGTGCCGTTCACCCAGGAGCGCCTGGCTGACGGCAGCGGTTATCGACTGGTGATTCATGCCCCGCTCGAAGGCTTTCCCGGCGAGACGGAAGAGGCCGATTGCATTCGGATCAACCAATGGGTGGAAGGTGCGTTGCGCGAATGTCCGGAGCAATATCTCTGGGCGCATCGCCGCTTCAAGAGCCGCCCACCGGGCGAGCCGAAACTGTACGCCAAACGCGGTTGAGTCACCGATCCCTTTAAGCACCATGGAGTGTTGCAATGAGTCCTGCTGAACCGGTTACAGGGTTGATTCTTTCCGGCGGTGGGGCTCGCGCGGCCTATCAAGTAGGCGTGCTGGCAGCGATTGCCGAGCTGCTGCCGATGGGGGCGGCGAATCCGTTTCCGGTGATCGTCGGCACCTCGGCCGGTGCGATCAATGCGGTCAGCCTGGCCAGTGGGGCGATGGATTTTCGTGGCGCGATCGAGCGTCTGACGGCCTTCTGGCAAGGTTTTCGTAGCCATCTGGTATTACGCAGCGATTGGCCGGGGGTGATCCATCAGGCCACCCGTTTTGTCAGTCACAACCTGATGGGCATTGGCTCGCCGGTGCCGGTGGCCCTGCTTAACAGTTCGCCGCTGCGCCGCTTACTCAATCACAAACTGCACATGCCCGGGATCGCCGAAGCGATTGCGCAAAAGCAATTGCGGGCCGTAGCGGTTACAGCGTTCGGCTACGAGTCCGGCCAGGCCGTCACGTTTTATCAGGGCGGCGGCACCATCGAATCCTGGTTGCGCCATCGGCGAATCGGCGTGCCAACCCAGCTGACTGTCGACCATCTGCTCGCCAGTTCCGCGATTCCATTGCTGTTCGCACCGGTAAAGATCGGCGAAGAATATTTCGGCGATGGCGCGGTGCGTCAATCGGCACCGATCAGCCCGGCCCTGCACCTGGGCGCCAGTCGCGTGCTGGTGGTGGGCGTCAGCGGCAACCCGCGCGGGATCGATCCGCAACAGCCGCTGCAACGTGCCTACACCGGTCAGCAGCCGACCCTGGCGCAAGTCGGTGGGCACCTGCTCAACAGTACGTTCATTGACAGCCTGGAAAGTGACATCGAGTTGTTGCAGCGTCTGAACCAGTTCAGCCATCTGCTGCCCGATGGCATCTCGAGTCGTGCATTGGGAGCGGCACCAGTGGATGTGTTGGTGATTTCACCGAGTCAGCCGATCGATGAAATTGCCGCGCGGCATCGCCAGGAACTGCCGGCAGCCTTGCGCCTGTTTTTACGCGGGCCGGGGGCGACCAAGACCAGCGGGGCGGGGGTGCTGAGTTATCTGCTGTTCGAGGCGGGGTATTGCAGCGAATTGATCGATCTGGGACGGCGCGATGCGTTGGCCAAGCGCGATGAGCTGTGTCGGTTTCTTGGGTTGCCATAAAGCAAAAGATCGCAGCCTGCGGCAGCTCCTACCCCGGATGCGCACGTCCGTAGGAGCTGGCGAAGCCTGCGATCTTTTGACTTTAAATCAGAAGTGGAACTTCACCAGGAAGCTCGTGTTGCTCTGATCGGTCTTGAAGTACTGACTGTCCCTGATCCCGTACTTGTCCGACCAATAGTCGTACTCGACACCCACATACAACTGCTTCTCGCCAATGTTCAGCGCTTTGCCCAAGTCGTATTTGATCTGCGGGTTGAAGTGCAGGTTGGCGTGGTAGGTGCCTTTGCTGTTCTGGTCGTTGTCGACCACCCAGTCCATGAAGCCATCGATCAGGATGTTCGAATCGCCCACCGGAATGGTGTAGGACCAGACTGGGGTGATCTGCCAGACGTTGTCACCCGGGCGGCTGCCTTCGGTGTGACGCTGGTAGAAGTTCAGCTGGAAGTAGTCGAAACCAGGAATCGCCAGGTCGAAGCCCGGACCGATCAGGTAGGACTCGGTATTGCCCTCACCGAACTCGTACGTCATGGCCAGCAGCACGTCCTTGACTGGACCGAACTCCAGTTTCTGGTCGAAGATTTTGCCAAACGACAAGCGTGGGCTGATTTCGCCGTAGTAGGTGTTCGAACCGACGCCGGGGTCGTCCTTGCCGTTGTAGAAAATCTTGTCGACGAACACGAAGTTGTCGCCGTATTTCCATGCATCGGCGTGCTCGAAAGTGACGGTTTGCTGAATGCGCGGGTTGACCTGGAAGTCCTTGCCATAGAGGTAGGTCAGGCTGTTGTTCTGCCATTGCAGCAAGTCGCCGGCCATGGCCTGGCCCCCGGCCAGCAAGGATCCCGCGAGCATCAGGCTGGTGCACGTACGTTTCATTCGGTTGCTCCCAAAAAGTAGGTGGTTCCACGTTATTTTTCTAAGGTCGGCGCTCTGGTGTGGCGCCTTTTCTTGCTGCTGTAAAAAATCATCCATGCGGTCAGCTTTGGTGCTGTTAGCAAGAGCTGAGCCAAGGCTTTCAAAAAGCCAAAGAACGCCCGTTCGGCTGTTCGAAAACAGTCGATCGAGCGTTATTTTTGAATGCCTTGATACTGCCCAGAGCCGGGGTAAGTTGGCTTTCTGGTCAGGAATTAAATCCGGGCTTTTTTTTAGACCGGATTCGGGCGGCCGCGGAGAATACTGACTCCTTGGCCAGGTCTCAAGTGCCCCGCAACAGAGCACTGGCGACAGGTGTGGGGCACAGTTATGGGCGGTCAGCCCGGCATCGCTGAACGACAGACTTGTCTGGGTACGAATCATCTGTTGCTCCCTCTTGTTTTTATTGTTTTGTGGCGAGGGGGCTTGCCCCCGTTGGGGCGCGAAGCGGCCCCGGTATTTCCCCAGCCATACCTTGTCAGCAGGTTTTGCGACTGCTTCGCAGCCGAGCGGGGGCAAGCCCCCTCGCCACAGGGAGCGCCTTCACAGGTTCGATTAGTGCGGGTGGGCGTGGCAGTCGTTGACGGCTGCGCGTTCGTGACCGCCGAGAATGTTGAACAACAGGTTCAACGCCAGGGCGCTAAGCGTGGCCATGGCGATGCCGCTGTGGGTGATCGGGCTCATCCACATCGGCAGGTGCGCGAAAAACTCCGGACGCACCACCGGGATCAGCCCCATGCCGATGCTCACCGCCACCAGCAACTGGTTGCGCCGGTCACCGATGTCGGCTTCCTGAAGAATCTTGATCCCGGTGGCGGCGACCATGCCGAACATCGCGATTGCCGCACCGCCCAGTACCGCCGGCGGAATCGACGCCACCAGGAACGCGGCTTTCGGCAGCAGGCTCAGCACGATCAGTAAGCCGCCGGCGACGATGGTCACCGAGCGGCAACGCACGCCGGTCATCTGCACCAGGCCGATGTTCTGAGCGAATGAGGAGTGGGTGAAGGTGTTGAAGAAGCCGGCGAAAAACGAAGCACCGGCATCGCACAGCAAGCCGCGACGCAGCATCCGCGGCGTGACGTCCTGGCCGGTGATTTTGCCCAGCGCCAGGAACATCCCGGTGGACTCGACGAAGATGATTACCACCACCAGGCACATGGACAGAATCGGTGCGAGCTCGAATTTCGGCATGCCGAAATGCAACGGGGTGACAATCTGCAGCCATGGCGCCTGGTCCATACCGCTGAGGTCGACCATGCCGATCACGCCGCAAATCGCGTAACCCAGACACATGCCGATCAGCACCGAAATGTTGACCCAGAATCCGGCCATGAAGCGATGGACCAACAGAATGGTGGACAGCACCAGTGCGGCAACGGCCAGGTAAACAGGCGAACCGAATTGAGCCGCGCCAGCACCGCCACCGGCCCAGTTCACGGCCACGGGGAACAGCGACAAACCGATCGAGGTGATGACGGTGCCGGTCACCAGCGGCGGGAAGAAGCGCACGACTTTGGACATGAAGGGCGCGATGAGCATGCCGAAGAAGCCGGCGGCGATGGTCGCGCCGAAAATCCCTTGCAGGCCGATGCCGGGCATCCCGGCCATGGCCACCATGCTGCCGACCGCGGCGAAACTGGCGCCCATCATCACCGGCATGCGAATGCCCATCGGGCCGATGCCCAGCGACTGGACGATGGTGGCGATGCCGGCAACCAGCAGGTCGGCGTTGATCAGGAAGGCGATTTCTTCACGGTTCAGGCCGGCGGCCTGCCCGATGATCAGCGGCACTGCAATGGCGCCGCCGTACATCAGCAGAACGTGTTGCAGACCGACCAGAATCAGTTGCACAAGGGGTAAACGTTGAATGGCGGGTGCGTCGGGGATGCGCGCTTCGGATAGCTCGGACATGCAACACCTCGGATCTTTTTTATTCTTGTGATTTTTGTATCAGGGGGACCTGTGGCGAGGGAGCTTGCTCCCGCTGGGGCGCGAAGCGGCCCCAAGATGGGACTGCTACGCAGTCCAGCGGGAGCAAGCTCCCTCGCCACAAAAGCCCGTTTGTCACAGGCTTTTGTATTGCTTATTTGGTTTGGGCTCCCTGAACAATCCACGCGCCGATCAGGTCACGTTCCTGCTGGGTCATCTGGGTGATGTTGCCCAGTGGCATGATCTGGCTGGTGACCGCTTGAGCCTGGATGCGGGCAGCGTTTTGGCGGATCTGTTCTGGCGTATCGAACATCACGCCGGCCGGTGCGGCACTGAACAGCGGGCTGGTGGGTTTGGCCGAGTGACAGACCGCGCAACGTTCCTGAATCACGCTGTGAACCTTGTCGAACGTCGGGCCCTGATTCGAGGCCTGGGCCGGTGCAGCGGCAGGCGCATCAGGTTTCGCCGCTTCAGGTTTGGCACCACCGCCCAGGGCGGTTTCCGGCAGCGGCTGGTACTCGATGGTCCCAGGAGCCTTGGCCACTTCAGGTGCGCTGGACATCGGCGCCGGGCCGGTCACGTACGCCAGGCAAATCATGCCGACCGCCGCAACGGGCAGGGTCCAGGCAAACTTGTGGCTGTCGTGACGGGTGTTGAAGTAGTGACGCACCAACACCGCCAGCACCGCGATCCCGGCCAGGATCAGCCAGTTGTACTGGCTGCCGTAGGTGCTCGGGAAGTGGTTGCTGATCATGATGAACAGCACCGGCAAGGTGAAGTAGTTGTTGTGCCGCGAACGCAGCAAACCTTTGGCCGGCAGCGCCGGATCAGGCGTGCGGTTCTCGGCAATCGCTGCGACCAGTGCGCGCTGGGCCGGCATGATGATGCGGAACACGTTGCCGACCATGATGGTGCCGATGATCGCGCCGACGTGCAGGTACGCACTACGACCGCTGAACACTTTGCTGAAGCCGTAGGCGGCGCCGATGATCAGCACGAACAGGATTGCGCCTAGCAGGGCAGGGCGTTTGCCCAGGGCCGAGTCGCAGAGGAAGGAGTAGATGAACCAGCTGATGAACAACGAGCCGAGGCCGATGGCCACGCCTTCAGGGCCGCTCAGGGTGCTGCCCGGAGCCAGCAGGTACAGCGTCGGGTTGGAGTAGAACACTACGCACAGCAGTGCGATCCCCGACATCCAGGTGAAATAGGCTTCCCATTTGAACCAGTGCAGGTTGTCCGGCATGGTCGGTGGAGCCAGTTTGTATTTTTCCAGGTGGTAGATACCGCCGCCATGGATCGCCCATAAATCGCCCGCCAGCCCGTTTTTCGGGTTGACCCGATTGAGGTTGTTTTCCAGCCAGACGAAATAGAACGACGCGCCGATCCAGGCCACGCCAGTGATCATGTGAACCCAGCGCACGCTCAGGTTCAGCCATTCCAACAGATGTGCTTCCACAGTCTTTACCTCTCGCCTGTCACCCTTGTTGTCGAGTGATCAGACCTTCTCTTATTGGTGGGGGGCGAGGATCAAACACTCATCCTCTTGGAAAAAATGCTCATCGCAGTTATTGCCTGTGCCACTGCGATCAACCACCAGGAAGTCATCCCGCTTTTCGATCGTCAGCACCGGGTGGTGCCAGACGCCGCGATGGTAATTAATGCCCTGCCTGCCGTTGGTGACGAAGGCGCGGACCAAGCCTGATACAGGTGCATCGCCAAGTGGCGCGACCACGATCAGAAAGGGGTTGCCGAGCAGCGGAATGAACGCCTGACTGCCCAGCGGATGGCGCTCCAGCATGCGCACGGTCAGCGGCATGTCCTGCGCGTCGGCGCGGAAGATGCTGATGATCGCCTTGTCCTCTGGCGTGGCGGTTTCCACCGTCGCCAGTTTGTGGAAGCGCATGGTCGAACCGTTGTTGATCATGAAGTGATCGCTGCCGTCGGTTTCGATCACGTCACCGAAAGGGGCGAAGGCTTCTTTGGTCAGCGGTTCAATCGTCAATGTGCGCATGCTGGTCTTCTTATCCAAAATTCTGTGTTGTTTGGTTCAGCTTTTGTGGCGAGGGAGCTTGCTCCCGCTGGAGTGCGTAGCGCTCCTATCTTTCTTGGGGCCGCTTCGCAGCCCAGCGGGAGCAAGCTCCCTCGCCACAGGTTCAGCGCTTACTTAGCGACCTTGCCCAATACGCGCAGGCGGCTCACGCCACCATCCGGGAACACGTTCAGGCGGATGTGGGTGATCGGGCCCAGCGCCTTGATCTGCTCGGCGAAGGTGTGTTCGGCGTGCATTTCCAGCTTCTGGCTTGGCAGCAGTTCGCGCCAGAACAGCGATTGGGTTTCGATCTGGCTGTCGGTGCCGCCCTTCACGAATGCGCCCTGGATCGAGCAGCTGTCCGGGTAGTTGCCCTTGAAGTGCAGGGTGTCGACGATGACTTTCTCGACTTCACCCGCATGGCCCAGCGCGACGATCACCCAGTCATTGCCCGGGGTACGACGACGTGCGGTTTCCCAGCCATCGCCCATGTTGATGCCACGGCCCGGGTTGAGGATGTTGCTCATGCGGCCGAAGTGTTCGTCGGAGCAGGCGAGGGCGCGACCGCCGTTCAGGGCTGCAGCCAGGTCGACTTGTTCGTTGTCGCCAACGGCCGACCAGTCGCGGAACGGGATGCCGTACACGCGCAGACGGGCCACGCCACCATCCGGATAGATGTTGAAGCGCAGGTGGCTGAACGCCTGGTCGTTATTGATTTCGTGGTAGTGGTGGCTGTTGCCCTGCAGCTCGACGGCCGACAGTACTTCAGTCCACTGGGTGTTTTCGTCCGGCTCGCCCGAGGCCAGGAAGCAGGCTTCCAGGGAGGCCGATGGCGGGTAGTTGCCGGTGAAGAATGAAGTGTCGATGTCCACGCCTTTGATCGAACCCGGTACGCCCAGGCGGATCACCGCGCTGTCGTAGCCTTCGAAGCGCTTGCGGCGCGACTCCCAGCCGTCCATCCACTTGCCGTTGTCATCGAACACACCCTCCTTCCACACGGCCGGGGTCGGCTGGAACAGACGGTTGGCGTCTGCGAACCAGTCATCGGTGACCGAGATGATTTTGGTGCCCAGACGGGCGTCGGCCAGGTTGACGAACTTCTCGAAAGGTACGGCGTAAGCTTTCATTCTTCTTGTCTGCCTTTAAATAAGTTGGCTTGGGATGCTTGCAGGGCCCGGGGCGTTTTTTGCGTTCGTCAACGTCGGGCCAGGCTTGCTATAGGGTCAGTAATCGGAACAACGCGATCTTGTTGATCTCCGCCAGCGCGCATTTGAATTCGGTGTCGACCGGGTTGTGAATGCGCGTTTCGAACGCCGCGAGGATCTGATGCCGGTTGCTGCCTTTTACCGCCATGATGAAGGGAAACTTGAACTTGGCCTTGTAGGCGTCGTTCAGCTCGGTGAAGCGCTGAAACTCTTCGGCCGTGCATTGGTGAATACCGGCGCCAGCTTGTTCATGGGTGCTGGCTTCGGTCAGTTGGCCCTGGACGGCAGCTTTGCCGGCCAGGTCCGGGTGCGCGTTGATCAGGGCCAGTTGGCTGGCGTGATCGGCGCTTAACAGGATGTCGCTCATGCGCTGGTGCAGGGTTTCGATCTGGTTGATCGAAGCGTCCTGGCCCAGGTCGAAGGCCTTCTCGGCCACCCATGGCGAGTGTTCGTAGATGTCGGCAAAGGCTTCGACAAACGCGTCGCGGCTCAGGGTCGATGGCTTCAGTGTCTGGAAGTGGCTCATTTGGCAGCCCCTTGGTACGGATGGGTTTGCTGCCAGTGGCGCGCGATGTCGACGCGGCGGCTGAACCACACCTGTTCATGACTTTTAGCGTATTCGATAAAGCGTTTGAGCGAGGCCAGGCGCGCCGGGCGGCCGATCAGCCGGCAGTGCAGGCCGATCGACAACATTTTCGGTGCCTCGGCGCCTTCGGCATACAGCACGTCGAAGGCGTCCTTCAGGTATTCGAAAAAGTCGTCGCCCTTGTTGAAACCCTGAACCTGGGTGAAGCGCATGTCGTTGGTGTCCAGGGTGTACGGAATCACCAGGTGTGGCTTGCCGGTCGGGTTGTTCGGTTCCCAGTAGGGCAGGTCGTCGTCGTAGGTGTCGCAGTCGTAGAGGAAACCGCCTTCCTCCATCACCAGCCGGCGGGTGTTCGGGCCGGTGCGGCCGGTGTACCAGCCCAGCGGGCGCTCGCCGGTGATTTCGGTGAGGATGCGGATCGCTTCGAGCATGTGCTCGCGTTCCTGCGCTTCGTCCATGTACTGGTAGTCGATCCAGCGATAGCCGTGGCTGCAGATCTCATGGCCGGCCTCGACCATCGCGCGGATCACATCCGGGTGACGCTGGGCGGCCATGGCCACGGCGAAGATGGTCAGCGGGATGTCGAATTCCTTGAACAGTTTCAGAATCCGCCAGACGCCGGTACGGCTGCCATACTCGTAAAGGGATTCCATGCTCATGTTGCGCTCGCCCTGCAGCGGCTGCGCCGAGACCATTTCCGAGAGGAAGGCTTCGGACTCTTTATCGCCGTGAAGGATATTGCGCTCGCCACCTTCCTCGTAGTTGAGTACGAAGGACAGGGCGATGCGGGCATTGCCCGGCCAGTGTGGGTGAGGAGGGTTACTGCCGTAACCGATCAGGTCGCGTGGGTAGTCAGCGCTCACTGCAGTCTTCCTTCTTGTTCGTGTCGACTTGTTCAAAGTCAGGGTGTGTGTGGCGGCCTGGCGATGAGAGGGCAGGCTGGCGTCACAGCGATGGAGTGATTGTATACAACTTTATATTCACTTTGTAAGCCTGATTTTTTGCATTTTTCACTGACGGCTCTCATTGGAGGGTACTGCAAGAAACCTGCCTGACTGGTCAGCTAATGGATAGAAGGTCCACTGATCTTATGGTTCGGCGCAAGATTCGCCTGCAAACCATGAATGCCGTTGGTGGCAGTAAAAATGTCGTTTTTATTGTGTACAATTTTTTTGAAAAATGTCTTAATCAGTCGCTCGCCGCAACTTTTCGTGCTCCGGAACGGTGCGGTCTCCTTTTCAACTGACTTCGGGAGGCGCGAGGTCTGACTGCTCCACGCAGGCAGGCGCGCAGAATCAATGGGACGTTTGACTACACACGTTTTGGACGCTGCACACGGTTGCCCGGGCAGTTCGATCAAGGTCGAGCTGTACCGCGTCGAAAGCTCGCAGCTGGAACTGGTCGCCACGGTGCTCACCAACAGCGACGGCCGGGTCGATGCGCCGTTGCTGCAAGGCGATGACTACCGCACCGGGGTCTATCAGCTGCAATTTCATGCGGGCGATTACTACCGCGCCCGTGGCGTTCAGCTGCCTGAGCCTGCGTTCCTCGACGTAGTGGTGCTGCGGTTCGGCATCTCTGCCGAACAGGATCACTACCATGTGCCGTTGCTGATTTCGCCGTATAGCTATTCGACCTATAGAGGAAGCTAGGACTTTCCCCCCAAAAATCCTGCGCATATAGCTTCTTTGGTCTTTTGCCCGCTCACACTGCGGGCTTTTTTTTGCTTGTAGAAAAGTCAAAGGATCGCAGCCTTCGGCGGCGCCCACAGGCGCGTAGGAGCTGCCGAAGGCTGCGATCCTTTGATCTTGCTTTTACTCAACGGCTCAACAATGACGCCGCACCAGCCCCGCTGAACAACCCCGCACTCACCCGGTTAAACCAGCTCTGCCCCTTGCCACTGCGCAGATACCGCGCAGCACCATGAGCCCCCAGCCCATAAGCCAGCTTGCACAGCAGATCCAGCACGGTCCAGGTGGCAATCATCACCAGCAACTGCGGCAGGAACGGTTGTTCGGCACTCAAAAACTGCGGCAGGAACGCGGCAAAGAACAAAATGTCTTTCGGGTTGCTGGCGCCGAGCATGAACGCGCGCCCGAACAGTGCACGAAAGCGCGGCACCGGCGCAGCCTGGGGCACTTCGGCGCCCTGGGAGGGCTGGCGTGATTGCTGCCAGCTCTGCCAGGCGAGGTAGAACAGATACAGCGCACCGACGATTTTCAGGGCGCTGAACAGCTGTTCCGACGCCAGCAGCAATGCACCCAGGCCGAGCGCCGAAGCGCTGAGCAAGCAGATCGAGGCAAACACGCCACCGAGAAACGCCGGGTAAGAACGGCGCAAACCGTAATTCAGACTGTTGCTGATCATCAGCAAAGACAGTGGCCCCGGTATCAGGATCACCACCAGCGCAGCGCCGCTGAACAGCAGCCAGGTTTCCAGACTCATCACTTTCCTCCCTATGCACAAAAGCCCCACCCGACGGGGTGAGGCTGGTTTGAAACGCGTACCGCGTGACGCTTACAAGAAGATGAACTTGGCGATGAAGATCGCGCAGAGCACCCACAGGCTGACGGATATTTCCTTGTACTTACCGGTGCCGGCCTTCAGTGCCACGTAAGTGATGAAGCCCAGCGCGATGCCGTCGGCGACCGAGAAGGTCAGCGGCATCATGATCGCGGTGACGATCGCCGGAATGCTATCGGTCGCTTCGTCCCATTCGATGTGCGCCATGCCGCCCATCATCAGCATCGCTACATAAATCAGCGCACCGGCGGTTGCATAAGCGGGGATCATGCCAGCCAGCGGTGCGAAAAACATTGCGGCAATAAATAGCACACCTACGGTCACGGCGGTAAGACCAGTCCGACCACCCGCCGCTACGCCAGCGGCACTTTCCACGTAACTGGTGACCGGCGGAACACCCACCACCGCCCCGAAAACACTGGAGGCACTGTCGGCTTTCATGGCACGGGACAGGTTTTCGATCCGGCCGTCAGCGTTCACCAGGTTGGCGCGCTGGGCGACGCCCATCAAGGTGCCGGCGGTGTCGAACATGTGCACGAAGAGGAAGGCCAGCACCACGCTGATCATACTGACGTTGAACACGCCGGCGACGTTCATGGCCATCCAGGTCGGTGCCAGGCTCGGCGGGGCCGACATGATGCCCTCGTAGTGCACCAGGCCCAGGCCCCAGCCGGCGAGGGTCACGGTGATGATGCTGATGAGAATCGCGCCGAACACTTTGTGGTAGCTGAGCACGGCGATCATCAGGAAGCAGATGGCAGCCAGCAGCGGACCAGGCTCGCGCAGGGAACCGAGCTTGATCAGGGTGGCCGGGCTATCGACGACGATGCCCGCGGTTTTCAAACCGATCAGCCCCAGAAACAGGCCCACACCAGCGCCCATGGCAAAGCGCAGGCTTACCGGAATGCTATTGAGCAGCCATTCGCGAATCCGGGAAAAGGTCAGGAACATGAACAACACACCGGACACGAACACCGCGCCGAGGGCGGTTTCCCAGTTGTAGCCCATGGTGCCGACCACGGTGTAGGTGAAAAATGCGTTCAGGCCCATGCCTGGCGCCAGGCCCACCGGCCAGTTGGCGTACAGGCCCATCAACAGGCAACCCAGCGCGGCGGCGATGCAGGTGGCCACGAACGCGGCACCGTGATCGATCCCGGCGTCGGCCATGATGTTGGGGTTGACGAAGATGATGTAGGCCATGGTGATGAAGGTTGTCAGACCGGCGATCAGCTCGGTCTTCACCGTGGTGCCGTGCAAGCTGAGTTTGAAGATGCGCTCCAGCCAGCCATTGCGTAATGGCGGCGAGAGTTCCAGCGTCGAGGCTTCGGATTTGCGGCTTTCCACAGCGAGTACTCCTCAAGAGTTTTATTGTTATTTCCAGGGCCGGACCCATGAGGGTGGCAGCGACCCTTTGAGGTACTTGCGAATTTGTTGACCTGATGGTCAGGAACTCGCACGAGGCGAATTATGCTTTTGTATACAAATAAAGCAAATAATGTTTTTGATTTTGTAGACGAAAAAAATGACAGGCGGGGTATATAGATATGAAATGTGATGTGTAGCGAGCTTTTTGTGGCGAGGGAGCTTGCTCCCGCTGGGGCGCGCAGCGGCCCGACTCAGGCGGTGGCAATTTTTCAGGCATACCGGCGTTATCGTTCTTTGCGACTGCTGCGCAGCCGAACGGGAGGGAGCTCCCTCGCCACAGTCAGGTGTCGTCCCGATCAACTCTGGTTACTTCCCCCAACGCCAGATTCACCGCCAACCAGCCATTCACCGCCGTCTCCCCAGCCTCGGCAAACACCCGCTCGAGCAATTTCACCTGCTCGCGCCGCAACGACTGCTCGAACCGCGCGCCTTCCACGGTCAGTTCCAGCAGCCGCTTACGCTTGTCGGTCTCGGACGCGGCGCTGTTCACCAAGTGCATTTCCACCAACTGCCGCAGCGGAATGTTCAGCGCCTGCTTGGTCACGCCGAGCAACGCCAGCAACTCCTTGACGCTCAGGTTCGGATAACGCGCGATGAAAAACACGATGCGCTGATGCACCCGGCTCAAGCCGCGACGCTCGAGCATTTCATCAGCCTTGGCGGTGAAGGCCTGATAGCCGAAGAAGAACGCTTCCATGGCTTGTTGCTGGGTGGTGGGGTTTTTAAGGTCAAGCATGTTGACGTATCCGCTCGGTCTGTCGTAATTTCGGTCAATCAGTTTGACTCATTTTCCTCAGGCCTCGCTACCGGTGACCCCCATGGCTTTTTCCGAACGTGTCTCGCGCCTTAAAAGTTCTTTGATCCGTGAAATCCTTGCCGCCGCCCAGCGCCCGGAAGTGATGTCGTTCGCCGGCGGTTTGCCGGCCGAAGCCATGCTGCCGAAAGTCGAGTGGGCGGACATGCCGCTGTCCATGGGCCAATACGGGATGAGCGAAGGCGAGCCGGCACTGCGTGAAGCGTTGGCGGCCGAAGCCCGGGCGTTGGGCGTGCCGTGCGAGGCGAGTCAGGTGCTGGTGGTCAGCGGTTCGCAACAAACCCTCGATCTGGCGGCCAAGCTCCACATCGACAAAGGCACCGAAATTCTGCTCGAGGCGCCGACCTACCTGGCGGCGTTGCAGATTTTCCAGCTGTTTGGCGCCGACTGCATCACCGTCCCGCTGGAGGCCGATGGCCCGAACCTGGCGCAACTGCGCAGCCGTCTGGAACAACACAAGCCAGCGTTCATCTACCTGATCCCGACGTTTCAGAATCCGTCGGCGGTGCGTTACAGCGAAGCCAAGCGCGATGCGGTGGCGGCGTTACTCGACGAGTTCGGCGTGACCCTGATCGAAGACGAACCCTATCGCGAACTGACCTTCGACGGCGGCAGTGCCACGCCGATCGTCAGCCGCTTGACCAAGGCCAGCTGGATCTACACCGGCACCGTGTCGAAAACCCTGCTGCCGGGCCTGCGGGTCGGTTACTTGATTGCCAGTCCGGACCTGTTCCCGCATTTGCTGCGGCTCAAGCAATCGGCCGATCTGCACACCAACCGCATTGGGCAGTGGCAAGCGCTGCAATGGATCGGCACTGAAAAATACCAGCAGCACCTGAGCGAGTTGCGGGACTTCTACCGGGTTCGTCGGGATGCTTTCCAGTCGGCACTTGAAAGGCATTTTTCCGATCTGGCGGATTGGAACGTGCCGCAGGGTGGGCTGTTTTTCTGGCTGACGCTCAAGCAGCCGCTGGATACCCGCACGCTGCTCAAAGCGGCGCTGGCAGCAGATGTGGCGTTCATGCCGGGCGAACCGTTTTTCCCTGAGCCGGATAACAACCCCGGCCACCTGCGGCTGAATTTCAGCCACATTGATCCGGCACGGCTGGACGAAGGGCTCAAGCGATTGGCAGCGGTGGTGCGTCAGGCCCAGGCGGCAGAAGCGGCCTGAGGCTGTTGGTGGAGGAGGGTGTAGAAATGAATAAACCGGTCATTGGACCGGTTTATTTTTGTTCGGGTTTTGCGGTGTTTATACCGGCGCCACAGAAGCGTCAGACTGCAGCAAACCGCTTATCCAGATAATCAATGATCACCTTGGACTCATACATCCAGGTGGTCTGGCCATTCTCTTCGATGCGCAGGCACGGCACCTTGATCTTGCCGCCTTGCTCCAGCAGGGCCTGGCGATCCTGTTCGCTGTTCTTGGCATCGCGCAAGGCCACCGGAACGTTCAGGCGACGCAGGGTGCGGCGGGTTTTCACGCAGAACGGGCAGGCGTGGAACTGATACAGGGTCAGGTCCTTGGCGGCCGCTTCGACCTGGGCCTGAGCGGCGGCGGGGCGCTGCTTCTTGCCAGGGCGGGTGATGAAATCGATGAGGATGATCAGTTGGCCGAGGCCGACACGAAGCGCTTTGACGAACACGGTATAAGTCTCTCAGGGCAAACAGAAGGCGCGCAGCTTACCTGATTTTTCGCAGGCGAAAAAAAACCGGCGATCAGTGCCGGTTTTCTTCGTGCTGCGAATTACTTGATCAGGCTGAGAAACTCGCTGCGAGTGGCCGCGTTTTCGCGGAACTCGCCGAGCATCACCGAGGTGATCATCGTCGAATTCTGTTTCTCCACACCGCGCATCATCATGCACATGTGCTTGGCCTCGATCACCACCGCCACGCCCAGGGCGCCGGTGACTTGCTGGACCGCGTCGGCGATCTGGCGGCTGAGGTTTTCCTGGATCTGCAGGCGGCGGGCGTACATATCGACGATCCGCGCGACTTTCGACAGTCCCAGTACCTTGCCGCTCGGGATGTAGGCAACGTGCGCCTTGCCGATGAACGGCAGTAGGTGATGCTCGCACAACGAGTAGAGCTCGATGTCCTTGACCAGCACCATCTCGCTGTTGTCGGAGCTGAACAAGGCACCGTTGGTGACCTCTTCCAGCGTCTGTTCATAACCGCGGCAGAGGTACTGCATGGCTTTGGCGGCACGTTTTGGCGTGTCGAGCAGGCCCTCGCGGGACACGTCCTCGCCCAATTGGCCGAGAATCGCGGTGTAATTCTGTTCCAGGGACATGAAACTACCTGTGGGATTTTACGCAAAGGGCAAGGGTACGGTGGCAAACACGGCGCTGCAAGCGTGAAGCGACAGCTTTACTCGTCACGACCTTCCATCATGGTTCGTTTAAGCATCACGTAAACCGCTCCAGCGCCGCCGTGTTTCGGCTGGCACGAGGTGAAGCCGAGCACCTGTGGATGCTGACGCAGCCAAGTGTTGACGTGACTCTTGATCATCGGCCGCTTGCCGTCCAGACGCACGGCTTTGCCGTGGGTGACGCGCACGCAGCGGATTTCGAATTTAGTTGCTTCGGCCAGAAACGCCCAGAGGGTTTCACGGGCCTTTTCCACGTTCATGCCATGCAGGTCAAGGCTGCCTTCGAACGGAATCTGTCCGATCTTGAGCTTGCGCATCTGGCTTTCCTGAACACCGTCACGCGCCCACATCAGCTCGTCTTCCGGGCCGACATCAATCACAAACTGATCGGACAGCCCGTCAACGGTGGTCGCATCGGTGCGCACAGTGGCGGCCTGGCGCAGCTTGGCGATTTGCGCGCGGTCGGCCTTGGGTTTGCCGGTTTCGGCGCGATCGTGCTTGATCGGCTTGACGCCTTGGATCGCGCTTTTGAACAGGGAAAAATCGTCGTCTTGCATGTCAGCCTCCGCGAAGGGGGGGCAGTTTACCCAAGTCGGAGCGCTATCCATAACAATTGAGGCCCGTCAAAACGCCGGGCCTTTGATTCAGTCGTGTTTTTTCATCAGGTGCGGGGCTATGTTCAGCTCTCGCGACTGTCGCGAACGGCGACGGCAGCGGCGCCATAGCGACACGCCGAGGTACAGCACGAACACGCCCACCGCCAGAATGATCGACGAGCCCAGCGGGCTGGCATTCAACTCGCCCAACGCCGGTGGCCGCCCCAGCAGGCTGGCCGCGCCGGCCATCGCCAGCAATACGCCGCACATCGCCAGCAGGGCAGCGAACGCTGCGCCGAAGCGAAATCGCCAGTTGCGTTGGCCCTTGGGCCGCAAGCGGCGTGCATCAAAACCATCGGATAACTTCATTCCGACCTTCCTCAATGGGTATCGGCCCTTCGACCGGGAGTTGACCGGGATGTTCCTGAGGCTAGGGCAATTACGGCAAATGAGAGGCTTTTGCGGATGAGCGGCGGTTTGGGCCGCTCATCGACGGTCGATCAGATCAGATCGCGGGTCAGGGCGAGGGTGGCGAAGTTGTCCGCCATGATCGCCATTTCGGTCTGCTGAACGTGTTCGGCGCTGAGGATCCCGCCCTTGCAAGGCAAATCCCGCGTCGCGCAGGCGTCTTCCACCAGAGTGCAGCGAAAGCCCAGGTTCTTCGCCGCACGCACGGTGGTGCTGACGCTGGAGTGACTCATGAAACCGCAAACGATCAGGTCGAGCGAGCCCAGTTGTTGCAGGCGATCGTACAGTTCGGTGCCGTGAAACGCGCTTGGCAGCAATTTGCCGATGACGGTTTCGTCGCCCTGTGGCTCCAGGCCCGGGATGAACTCACCGCGTTCGCCCTGGGGATCGAACAGCCCACCGACGGTGCCGAGGTGACGCACATGCACGATTGGCCGACCGGCTGCACGGGCAGCGGCCAGCAGGTGTTTGATGTTCGCGACGGCAGCATCCATGCCGCTCAGGGCCAGCGGACCACTGAGGTATTCTTTCTGGGCATCAATGATGACTAGGGTCGCATGACCCAGATTGGCCGCTGCGTAACCACGGCCGCTGAGTTGAAACATCGTTTTTGGAACGGACATTCTGGGGCTCCTTCGAGTGGGGCTTTTGCGACATTCTCCTCTGGCTGAGCGCTTCTGTGAATCGCTACCATCGCAGGCACCGCCGTTGCTGGCTCGCAGCCTTGTCAAGATACTCGTTCTGTTCAATAGCTCGCTGAAAAAATAGAAGAGTCCTACATCTGATACGGTGTTTTTCCTGCGTCGTCGCGGCGCCGTTTGGCTGTTAGAATCGCCAGTCGTTTTTTCTGGAGTTTATCCCGTGACCACTTCCCGACTTCGTACCCTGCGTGACCATATCCGTTGGGCCGTCAGCCGCTTCCATGGGGAGGATCTGTTTTTCGGCCATGGGACCGACAACGCCTGGGACGAAGCCCGTCAACTGGTATTGGGTGCGCTGCACTTGCCGTGGGAAATCGCCGACAGCTATCTGGACTGCCGTCTGGAAGACGACGAACTGGCCCATCTGCAAAGTTTGCTCAAGCGTCGCATCGAAGAACGCATTCCGACCGCTTACCTGCTGGGCGAAGCCTGGTTCTGCGGCTTGTCGTTCATTGTCGACGAACGCGTACTGATCCCGCGTTCACCGATTGGTGAGCTGATCGAAAAGCGTTTCGAGCCGTGGCTGGGCGCCGAACCTGCGCGCATTCTCGACTTGTGCACCGGTTCCGGTTGCATCGGTATTGCCTGTGCCTATGAGTTCCAGAACGCCGAAGTGGTTTTGGCTGACCTGTCGTTCGAAGCATTGGAAGTGGCTAACCAGAACATCGAGCGCCACGGTGTCGACGAGCGTGTATTCACCGTTCAGGGCGATGGTTTCGATGGTTTGCCGGGGCAACGTTTCGACCTGATCGTGTCGAACCCGCCTTACGTCGATGCAGAAGATTTCGCCGACATGCCGGACGAATATCAACACGAACCCGAGCTGGGCCTGGCCTGTGGCGACGACGGTTTGAACCTGGTACGCCGCATGCTCGCCGAAGCGGCGGATCATCTGACCGAGAAAGGTTTGTTGATCGTCGAGGTGGGTAACAGCCAGGTTCACGTCGAGGCGTTGTACCCGGAAGTCGATTTCGCCTGGCTGGAGTTCGAGCGCGGTGGGCATGGGGTGTTCATGCTGACAGCGGAGCAGTGCCGCGATCATCAGGCGCTGTTCGCTTCTCGCGTCTGACCCCTTATAAAAGCAAAAGATCGCAGCCTTCGGCAGCTCCTACAGGTGTATACCGAACCAATGTAGGAGCTGCCGAAGGCTGCGATCTTTTCTTGCGACTAACGCCGGTTTACCGGTGCGTGGCAATCCAGATCAACAACCCCGCCTGAAACACCGCAAACGCCACCAGACAGGTAATGGTAAAACGCAGTCCAGCGTCTTCACGCTTGTACTTGCTGACCTTTTCTTCGTGTTTCTTCAGTTTGACTTCCTGTTCCGCCAGGTTCTGCTCGGCTTGCTGGAGCATCTGCGCGGCTTCGAGGATTTCCACCTGTTGCAGCTTTTCGCTGTTCCAGTCGCCCAGCAAATCACCGATCTGCACCTCTTTGACGCTGCCCTTCAAATGCTGGGCATCGGCGTAGGCCACGTCAAAACCGTGCACCCGCAGAAAGTGGTCGCGGCGCAGGCGCGTGTCTTCGTTCAACGCGTCCTTGTTGTTCAAGTCAGTGCCGTCGACGGTGTAGGCGGGCCATCGTTTCTTCGCCCAAGTAATGCCTTGAGCCGCCATATAGCGCCCGATGCCACGGTTCATCGGCTCTATCTGCAAGCCGCTTTCCGGAGCGAAATGCACGCGTTTGGCGGCGTGATCGACCCACACATCCAGATGATTCTGTTCTTTGCGTACCCGTTGGCCTGGCAGCTTGATGGCCATGCGCAGCAGGCTGTGCTCCTTGCTGTTGCGTTCGGCGTAACCGAATTCGACAAAGCGCAGCGGTCGGCCTCCGGTGTTACGGTCGGTTTGCAACGGCGCCAGGCGGAGCATTTTGTGGTGCTCGACGTGGACGTCCGCCCACGGCAGCTCGACCGCTGGCGGTGTGTCTTTTTCAGCGGTGGAGTCGGGTGAAGTCTGGGTATCAGTCATAACGGCGAGATCCTGTCCAAGCCCTGTTGCCGCCAGTCATAGCGCTGGCGACAAAGGCTTATCGGCCGTTTTTTTCAGGACTGGAGCTTAACTGGGGCGAAGTCCGTCAATAAATCCGAGGATTCGTGCGCCGAGTTCCGCCGCCAGGGGCAATTGCGGATCTTTATAGGAGGCCAATTGCCGCTTCACGTCGTTGGGCACGATGCGCATGACGTGGTTCATGCCTTCGATCAGTGCCAGTTCGGCGTCCGGTTTGGCGGCTTTGAGCGCCCTGGCGTCACCCACGCCGACCTGGATGTCGTTGCTGCCCTGAATGATCAGTGCCGGCATCTTCAGTTTGGCGAAGGCTGCCGCCGGGTCCTGGCGGAACAGCGAAATCAGGTACGGCTGCACGCTGGGGCGGAAAATCACCTGCAACTGCGGCGGCACGTTGTCGTCAGTGTGGCCGGCCTTGAGGCTGTCGAGCAGTTCATTGCTGCGCAGCATCAAGGCTGGCGGCAGGCGATTGCTCAACTGCTGGCGCAGCACTTGATCGATCGGCCGGGCGCTGCCGGACAGGGAAATCACCGCCGCGGCGTCGACACTTGGCGCCGCCAGGCTTGCAATCAACGCACCTTCGCTGTGGCCCAGCAAAATCAGTTTGCCCAGGCGCGGGTCGGCCTTGAGCTTCTGCCCCCAGGCCACGGCATCGGCCACATAGGCTTCCACCGACAGATTGCGTTCATCCGGCGTTGCCGCAAGGCTCGCCGCCACGCCGCGTTTGTCGTAACGCACACTGGCGATGTTGTGTTTGGCCAGCACCCAGGCCAGCCGTTTGAGGCTGTCGTTGCGCCCGCCGTCGGGGTTGTTTCCGTCACGATCCGTGGGACCGGAGCCGGAAATGATCAGGACAACCGGTACCGGCGTGTCGGACTTGGGCAGCAACAGCGAGCCGAAAAGCTCGCCACTGCCGGTGTCCAGGGTGATCGGGCGTTGCAGGACTGAAGCCTGTACAAAACCGGTAAACAGGGTAAGGCTCAAGGCTAGAACTCGCAGCATCATCACGCCATCATCAACAAGGTGCCGGTTGGACTCGCAGGCACCCATAAGGTTCGAGGATGAACTACTTGGGTAGCCTGCGTATACTGGCGCGCATTACGTATTTTAGGTTCGATTTCACGGAGCGTCCTGCATGTCCGGCAATACCTACGGCAAGCTGTTCACTGTCACCACCGCGGGCGAAAGCCATGGTCCGGCGTTGGTCGCCATTGTCGATGGCTGCCCGCCGGGCCTGGAGATCTCCCTTGAGGACCTGCAGCGCGACCTGGACCGCCGCAAGCCCGGCACCAGCCGCCACACCACCCAGCGCCAGGAAGCCGACGAAGTCGAGATCCTTTCCGGCGTGTTCGAAGGCCGCACCACCGGTTGCGCCATCGGCCTGTTGATCCGCAACACCGACCAGAAGTCCAAGGACTACTCGGCGATCAAGGATCTGTTCCGTCCGGCCCACGCCGACTACACCTACCACCACAAATACGGTGAGCGCGATTACCGCGGCGGCGGTCGCAGTTCGGCCCGTGAAACCGCCATGCGCGTAGCCGCCGGCGCGATTGCCAAGAAATACCTGGCCACCCAGGGCATCGTCATTCGTGGCTACATGAGCCAGCTCGGCCCGATCGAAATCCCGTTCAAGACCTGGGATTCGGTGGAAGAGAACGCTTTCTTCAGCCCCGACCCGGACAAAGTGCCGGAGCTGGAAGCCTATATGGACCAGTTGCGTCGCGACCAGGATTCGGTCGGCGCGAAGATCACCGTGGTCGCCGAAGGCGTGATGCCGGGCCTCGGCGAGCCGATCTTCGACCGCCTCGACGCCGAACTGGCCCATGCGCTGATGAGCATCAACGCGGTCAAGGGCGTGGAAATCGGTGCCGGTTTTGCCAGCATCGCCCAGCGTGGCACTGAACACCGCGATGAAATGACCCCGGAAGGTTTCCTCAGCAACAACTCCGGCGGCATTCTCGGTGGCATTTCGTCGGGTCAGCCGATCGTTGCGCACCTGGCGCTCAAGCCTACATCGAGCATCACCACGCCGGGCCGTTCCATCGATATCCATGGCAACCCGGTGGAGGTCGTCACCAAGGGCCGTCACGACCCGTGCGTCGGCATCCGCGCCACGCCAATCGCCGAAGCGATGATGGCCATCGTGCTGATGGACCACTTGCTGCGTCACCGCGGGCAGAACGCCGATGTGCGCGTGAGCACTCCGGTGTTGGGGCAGCTTTAATGGCTGATCTGAAGGCCGCTGCAGTCTGATGACGGTGGCGGCGCTCCCGTACTGGCGGCTTTCCAGCTTCTACCTGTTCTATTTCGCCTTGCTCGGTTCGACAGCGCCGTTTCTGGCGCTGTACTTCGATCATCTGGGCTTCAGCGCCGCGCGCATTGGCGAACTGGTGGCGATCCCGATGCTGATGCGCTGCGTGGCGCCGAATATCTGGGGCTGGCTCGGTGACTACACCGGGCGACGGCTGGCCATCGTGCGTTTCGGCGCCGCCTGCACCTTGCTGACCTTCTCACTGATTTTCGTCAGCAAAAGCTACGCGTGGCTGGCGATGGTCATGGCCTTGCACGCGTTCTTCTGGCACGCGGTATTGCCGCAGTTCGAGGTCATCACCCTGGCTCATTTGCGGGGGCAGACCTCGCGCTACAGTCAGATTCGCCTGTGGGGTTCCATCGGTTTCATCATCACCGTGGTGGCGCTGGGCCGATTGTTCGAATGGCTCAGCCTCGACATTTACCCGGTGGCACTGGTGCTGATCATGGCCGGGATCGTCGTCAGCAGCTTGTGGGTGCCCAACGCGCAACCGGTTCAGGGTGAACGGTTGACGGGGGAGGGATTCCTCCAGCAATTGCGCAGCCCCGGGGTGTTGGCGTTTTACGCGTGCGTGGCGCTGATGCAGATGAGTCACGGGCCGTATTACACCTTTCTGACCTTGCACCTTGAGCGACTCGGTTACAGTCGCGGGCTGATCGGCATGCTCTGGGCGGTCGGCGTGGTCGCCGAAGTCATGATGTTTCTGTTCATGAGCAAGATTCTCGCGCGCTTCTCGGTACGCCGGGTGCTGCTGGCGAGTTTCCTGCTGGCGGCTTTGCGTTGGTTGTTGCTCGGCTCGTTTGCCGAGTTCCTTTGGGTGTTGCTGTTCGCCCAGGTGCTGCACGCCGCCACCTTCGGCAGCTTTCACGCCGCTGCCATCCAGTTCGTGCAACGTAGCTTCGGCGCGCGCCAGCAAGGGCAGGGCCAGGCGTTGTATGCCGCGCTGGCCGGCACCGGCGGTGCACTGGGCGCGTTGTATTCCGGCTACAGCTGGAATGCCCTCGGCGCCACATTGACCTTTAGTATTGCCAGTCTCGCAGCCTTTGCCGCTGCCGTTATCATTGCCACACGTATGCAAGAGGACAGGCCATGAGCCTTAGCCGTGAACACCTCGCCCAGGAAATCATCGACGCCGGGCGCTTTCTGTATGGCCGTGGCTGGTCGCCGGCCACCAGCAGCAATTATTCGACCCGCCTGTCGCCGACCGAAGCCTTGCTGACCGTGTCCGGCAAGCACAAGGGCCAACTGGGTCCGGATGATGTGCTGGCCACCGACTTGTCAGGCAACAGCCTGGAGCCAGGCAAGAAGCCGTCCGCCGAAACCCTGTTGCACACCCAGCTCTATAGCTGGCGTCCGGAGATCGGCGCGGTGCTGCACACCCATTCGGTGAACGCCACGGTGCTGTCGCGCCTGACGCCGGAAGATTTCATCGAGTTCGAAGACTACGAACTGCAAAAAGCCTTCAGCGGCGTGTCGACTCACGAGTCCCGCGTTCGCGTGCCGATTTTCGACAACGACCAGGACATTGCGCGGCTGGCCGCCAAGGTGCAGCCTTGGCTCGACGCCCACCCTGATTGCGTCGGTTACCTGATTCGCGGTCATGGCCTCTACACGTGGGGCGCGCGCATGAGCGACGCACTGCGGCAGATCGAGGCTTTTGAATTTTTGTTCGAGTGCGAGTTGAAGACGCGCTCGCTCTTTAACCGTAATGCATGAACTGTTAAGGAGTTGCCCTGATGAGCAGCCTGTCCGTTTACCACGTCTCAAGCCCTGACATTCCGAACAAGGTGCTGACCCACTTTGAAGACATCGCCTCGACCCTGGCCGAGCAGGGCGTGCGTTTCGACCGTTGGCAAGCCGCAGCGAAAATCCAGCCTGGCGCTAGCCAGGAAGAAGTGATCGCCGCGTACCAGGAGCAAATCGACAAGCTGATGACCGAGCGCGGTTACGTCACCGTCGACGTGGTCAGCCTGAACAGCGATCACCCGCAAAAAGCCGAGTTGCGTGCCAAGTTCCTCGATGAACACCGTCATGGCGAAGACGAAGTGCGATTTTTCGTCGCTGGCCGTGGCTTGTTCACCCTGCACATCGACGATTACGTGTACGCCGTGCTCTGCGAGAAGAACGACCTGATCTCGGTGCCAGCCGGCACAAAGCACTGGTTCGACATGGGTGAAAACCCGCATTTCGTCGCAATCCGCCTGTTCAACAACCCCGAAGGCTGGGTGGCCAACTTCACCGGCGATGACATCGCCAGCCACTTCCCGTGTCTTGAGGACTGAACCGATGCCGATCAAAGCGATTCTCACCGACATCGAAGGCACCACCAGCGCGGTGAGTTTTGTGTTCGACGTGTTGTTTCCGTACGCGGCTAAACACCTGCCGGACTTCGTTCGCGAAAATGCCGAACGTGCTGACGTCGCCGAACAGCTTGCCGCCGTTCGTCGTGACAGCGGTGAACCACAAGCCGACGTCGAGCGGGTTATCGAAATCCTCTTGGGCTGGATCGCCGAAGACCGCAAGGCCACGCCGCTCAAGGCGTTGCAAGGCATGGTCTGGGAGCAGGGGTATCAGGCCGGACAGTTGAAGGGCCATGTTTACCCGGACGCCGTTGAAGCGCTGAAGCGCTGGCATCAGGAAGGCTATCAACTGTTTGTTTATTCCTCGGGTTCGATTCAGGCGCAAAAACTGATTTTCGGTTGTTCGGAGGCGGGGGATCTGTCGCCACTGTTCAGTGGCTATTTCGACACCACTTCAGGGCCCAAGCGCGAAGCGCAGTCCTACCAGCGCATTACCCAGGCGATTGGTGTCGAGGCTTCGCAGATTCTGTTTCTGTCCGACATCGTTCAGGAACTGGACGCGGCGCACACGGCCGGCATGGCAACCTGTGGCCTGGCCCGCGAGGGCGGGGAATTGGCAGGGCATGTGACGGTGGACAGTTTTGCCGGGATCAATCCTTCTGCCTTTTAAGCATCAGCCGTAGAAACAACTCAGGCCGTGAAGCGAAAGCTCTCACGGCCTGATCGTTTATAGCGCTGTTACGGGTTACGCCGAGTGATAGGTCGGCAGCGCGAACCGTTGCTGGCTTTGCAGCATGGAAATCTGCGGCAGTTCACTGGCCTGTTCGGCGACGTCACGGCGAATCGCGCTGATGACCCATGACAGCTGATCGCCGGCATGCAATTGCTGGTAGGAAATCGAACGTTTGAAGACTTTACCGTCGTGGCTGCGCAGGGTCAGCAGAATGCCGCCATCCGGCCGGGGCTGGGTGGTCACTTCGAAGTTGGAGAACAGCGACGAAAATTTTTCCTGGATCAGGCTCATGTCTATCAGCTCCATTTTGTGCTTGAAGGGCAACATGGAGGGGTAGTTGCAGTGATTGTGCCAGCACCTATATTTTTAAAATTTCATATAAATCAGTAAGTTATATTTTTATGATTTTTTGGCTTTCGTGCAATTTGCATGAATGGCCATCGTGCATCCTGCATTTTGCGAGATCGTCGACAACTGGACGGAACCAATCCCAACGCCGGCGTTCCGCTTTGCGAAGGCTTCGGCCGTGGATACAAAACATTGCAAAAACCGCGTGTACAGCTCAAGAAGCCCTGACGTATTTTCGGCCTCAATCAACGCCACCCGACAATAAAAAGATCGAACGGGAGCAACCATGAGCCGCACGCTGCACGACACGATTACCTGGGGCATGATGCTCCGCAAGCTGCCTTCCATTGCCAAAGCCATCCCTCGCGTGGTGAAGGGCATGAAAGTCGCCAACGTCAAGGACCCGACCCAACCGTGTGGTCTCGGCTGGAGTTTCGAGCAGGCGACGTTGCGCAATCCCGATGGCCCGGCATTGCTGCAGGGCGACGTGATACTCACTTATGCACAGGCCAATCAGTGGGCCAATCGCATCGCCCATCACCTGATTGCCCAAGGCATCGGCAAGGGCGATGTGGTCGCGGTGTTTATCGAGAACCGTGTGGAACTGCTGGTGACGATATTGGCGGTGGCCAAGGTCGGTGCGATCAGCGCCTTGCTTAATACTTCCCAGACCCGCGACACCCTGGTTCATAGCCTGAATCTGGTGGCGCCTGTAGGGATTGTGGTTGGAGAAGAGCTGGTTCCGGCCTTCAATGCGGTCCGCGAGCGGGTGGCCATCGATGTGGCGCGCACCTGGTTTGTCGCCGATCAAGACACTGACCGTGATCCGGGCAAAACGCCCGATGGTTTCATTAACCTGATGGCGGCCAGCTGCGACGCGCCCAGTGACAATCCCGTCAGCAGCCGGCAGGTTTTTTTCGACGACCCTTGTTTCTATATCTACACCTCGGGCACTACCGGGTTGCCCAAGGCCGGGGTGTTCAAACACGGCCGCTGGATGCGCAGCTCCGCCAGCTTCGGGCTGATCGCCCTGGACATGCAGCCGCAGGACGTCCTCTATTGCACCTTGCCGCTGTACCACGCCACCGGGCTCTGCGTGTGCTGGGGGTCGGCGATCAGCGGGGCGTCGGGGTTTGCCATCCGCCGCAAGTTCAGCGCCAGCCAGTTCTGGAGCGACGTGCGCAAATACCGGGCGACCACCCTCGGGTATGTCGGCGAGTTGTGTCGCTACCTGGTGGATCAACCGCGCAGCGTCGACGACAGTCGGCACAACGTGACGAAGATGATCGGCAATGGTCTGCGCCCCGGCGCGTGGAGCGAGTTCAAGACGCGGTTTGCCGTCGACCATATCTGCGAGCTGTACGCCGCCAGCGACGGCAATATCGGCTTCACCAACATCCTCAACTTCGACAACACCATTGGCTTTTCCCTGATGTCCTGGGAGCTGGTGGCGTACGACCACGACAGCGGTGCCCCCACGCGGGATGCCAAGGGTTTCATGCGCAAAGTGGCCAAGGGTGAGCAGGGGCTATTGTTGGCGAGGATCGACGACAAGGCGCCGCTGGACGGCTACACCGATCCGCAGAAGACCGCAAAAGTGGTGCTCCACGATGTGTTCGTGAAGGGCGACCGTTACTTCAATACTGGTGACCTGCTGCGCAACATCGGTTTCGGTCACGCGCAGTTTGTCGATCGCCTGGGCGACACCTATCGCTGGAAGGGCGAAAACGTTTCCACCACCGAGGTCGAAAACATCCTGTTGCAACACCCGCACATCGCCGAAGCCGTGGCCTATGGCGTGGAAATCCACAACACCAACGGGCGGGCGGGAATGGCGGCCATTACACCGGCCGAATCCCTGGCGACCCTGGATTTCAGTGAGTTGCTGGCGTTCGCCAGGCAACAAATGCCGGCCTATGCGGTGCCACTGTTCCTGCGGGTGAAAGTGAAAATGGAAACCACCGGGACCTTCAAGTACCAGAAGACCCGGCTCAAGGACGAAGCCTTCGATCCGAGCAAAACCGGCGATGACCCGATTTATGCCTGGCTGCCGGGCACCGAAACCTACGTGCGAGTCACCGAGCAGGTGCTGGCGGATATTTACGGAGGCAAGTACCGCTATTGAACGTGTCGTTATTGAATCTGGCTATGGTCCTCCATGAGAAAAAACAAGTGACAGGTTCCGGGCTGCTCGGGAAACTATCGGCTTTCCGATTGACCGAATGTGGAGTCCCCAATGTCAGACAAAAGCCGCCAGATGACCCCCGAAGAGGCTGCTGAATTTGCCGAACAGGTGTTCAACAAAGCGCGCGAGGGCGATGCGGCCATGATGGCTGCGCTGCTGACCAAGGGCCTGCCGCCGAACCTGCGCAACCACAAGGGCGACACTTTACTGATGCTCGCCGCGTACCACGGCCATGTCGACACCGTAAAAGTCCTGCTCGAACACAAGGCCGATCCCGAGATTCGCAACGACAACGGCCAGAGCCCGATTGCCGGCGCGGCATTCAAGGGTGATCTGGCAGTGGTCAAGGCGTTGGTCGAGGGTGGCGCTGAAGTGGAAGGTTCGTCCTTTGACGGCCGCACTGCGCTGATGATGGCGGCGATGTTCAACCGTGTCGAAATCATCGACTACCTGATCAGCAAAGGCGCCGATCCGAAAGCCAAGGACGCCAATGGGGTATCTGCGCTGGACGCGGCCAAGACCATGGGAGCGGCGGATACCACGGCTCAGCTGCAAAAACTCCTGGCCTGACCTCTGTGGTGTCGCGAGGCTCTGTGGCGAGGGAGCTCTGTGGCGAGGGGGCTTGCCCCCGTTGGGCCCCCCACCCGCCCCCAATTTGTATAAAAGAAAAA
>NZ_JBGLZF010000056.1:0-31941 GCF_047304405.1 Pseudomonas sp. Pseusp11 | reverse complement strand
GCTTCGCAGCCGAACGGGGGCAAGCCCCCTCGCCACAGGTCCGCAATCCACCCTTGAATGCGTTATCCTTCGCGCCCTCAAAATTCCCTCGCTACAGGATCCACCTCATGAAAGCCGCACTCGTCGAACTCATCAGCAAAATCAGCTCCGGGTGCATGGGCGAGGATGAAATCCTGAAAGTCGCTGACGAAGCGGCTCAGGCCTACGCCGATCCCGAGGCTTTTCTGGCGGCCAACCCAGATATCAACTACGACGACACCTTTCCGATCCCGTTGGGCGAGTGGGTTGTCGTCGGCAGTCTGCCGGAAACCGTGTTGTTCCAGGCCGACACCTACATGGACCTGTTCGCGCAGATCGTCGCCTCGTTCGGCCCCGGCGTTGAGTTCAACATCAAGCCCAAGCAACTGGCCAAAACCGAAGCCCTGACGGCGCTCAATCGCATTCAAGTGCAGATGAGCAGCCTGAACAAGGAAAACGGTGGCTACACCTTGATGAATTTCAGCCAGTTGCTCGACGACGAACTGCAAGTGGTGCTGGTCTATGGCAACGACGTGCCACGGGTGTTGGAACTGTGCGCCGAAGTCGGCATCGCCGCCGCGCCCTCCCTGGAAGCCCTGAAAGTGGCCATCCACGTCTGAAACCGTCTACAACGGTAATAAAACGGAACCCTCGCCAGGCCCGACTATCCTAAGAGTGCCTACCATTTTTTTGGAGCGACACCATGGGTTCCACGTTCAACACCCTGATCGGCCTGATTATCTTTGCCCTGGATATCTGGGCCATCATCAACGTGCTTAAAAGTGGCGCCGAAACCGGGATGAAAGTCCTTTGGGTGCTGTTGATCCTGCTGCTGCCGGTGCTGGGCCTGATCATCTGGGCCATCGCCGGGCCAAGAGGTGATGTGCGGATCTGACGATCTTCATCGCAGGAGCGAGCATCAGAAGGTTCGACCTGTCATGTTCCGCGACGTAGAATGCGCGCCTTTCCCGGTCAATCGAGGCGATCGATTGGCCATCATGGGCGGGTAACCGTCCGTTGCCACCCGCATTCATCGGAGCACTTCCCATGAGCAATACCCCAACCAGCGAGTACCTGGAAACCCTCTACGAAGGCTATGGCCAGCGTTTTCGCATGGAAAAACTGCTGCACGAAGTGCGCACTGAACACCAACATCTGGTGATCTTCGAAAACCCGCGCATGGGCCGGGTGATGGCGCTGGATGGCGTAATCCAGACCACCGAAGCCGACGAATTCATCTACCACGAAATGCTCACCCACGTGCCGATCCTCGCCCATGGCACCGCCAAGCGCGTGCTGATCATCGGCGGCGGCGACGGCGGCATGCTGCGTGAAGTGGCCAAGCACCGCAGCGTCGAGCACATCACCATGGTCGAAATCGACGGCACCGTGGTCGACATGTGCAAGGAATTCCTGCCGAACCACTCCAAGGGTGCGTTCGATGATCCACGCCTGAACCTGGTGATCGACGACGGCATGCGTTTCGTCGCCACCACCACCGAAAAGTTCGACGTGATCATTTCCGACTCCACCGACCCGATCGGTCCGGGCGAAGTGCTGTTCTCCGAAAACTTCTACCAGGCTTGCCACCGCTGCCTGAACGAAGGCGGCATTCTGGTGACCCAGAACGGCACCCCGTTCATGCAAATCGAAGAAGTCAAAACCACCGCCGGTCGCCTGCGCAGCCTGTTCCCGGACTGGCACTTCTATCAGGCGGCCGTGCCGACCTACATCGGCGGCGCAATGACCTTCGCCTGGGGCGCGACCGATACCGCTTATCGCAAATTGTCCCGCGAAACCCTGCAACAGCGCTTCGCCGGCAGCGGCATCATCACCCGCTACTACAACCCGGAAATCCACATCGGTGCCTTCGCGTTGCCGCAGTACGTGCTGCAAGCGGTGAACAAACCTAGCAACGATTGACGCTTCGTCGATAAGAAAGGCCGTCGCCGGTGTGTGAAACACGCGGGTGACGGCCTTTTTTCATGTCTCGCTTTTAGGATCCCTTGGAACGATCGGCCAATGCACGAGTCGAGATAGATGTAAGCCCATCCATGGGTTTTACCGAGGAGGCACCGATGCAAAAGTGGAAAATCACTTTCGTGGATGAACACGGTGAATCAGTCGACGAACTCTTCGAGTGCGAGGAGTGCCCGAGCAAGGAGCAAGCGGCCAAACTCATTCGCGACCGGCGCCTTCCGGTCGCTGCGGAACTGGATCTCAATGATCTGGAGGGGCGTACCGCTGATCCGACCGTCAAAAGTCTGAAATCCCAAAACAGCATTGAAATCCTCAGCATTACTCCAATTTGATACATCTCCTGTCACATTCACCACCAGGCCTTGGCAGCGGCTCTGTGTTGAGGCTACTCTGCAACCGAGATCAGCGAATGACTCGCTAAGGTCTGGTCTTGTCAGCTACATGCTTGTTTCCCGGCGGCAACCTCTGTTGTCGTATCGCTTTCATCAATCGATTGAAAGTGCAGGGAATACGGAAAGTCTATCCATCAGTCTGAGGGGGACGTTTCATGAGCACAGCCTATCAAGAAGACATCAGCAGCAGCGTGCTGCGCCGCATGAAAGAAGGCGGTTTCGATTTTTCACGATTCCATCCCATCGAGTTCTACGCCATTTTCCCGGACGAGGAGCGGGCACGCAGGGCGGCAGGTCATTTTTGTGGTGAATCCTTGAATGCCCAGATCAGCGCGCGTGACGACGGCGCGTGGTCGCTGGAACTGAGCAAAGTGATGTACGCCACCTACGACGGGATCGGCGACTTCGAGCAGGACTTCGAGGCGGTGGTCGAGCCTCTGGGCGGCATCATCGAGGGATGGGGCGTCAAACAGGAGATACGAGGGCTACTCGCATAAGCTTATGAACAGTGACACTTAGTAACGGCTGACCTTTGGGTTGGCCGTTTTTGTTTGTGGGTTTGGAAAGATCAAAAGATCAAAAGATCGCAGCCTTCGGCAGCTCCTACAGGGTGTACGCCGTTCCAATGTAGAAACGCTATCCCAATGTAGGTGCTGCCGAAGGCTGCGATCTTTTGATCTTGTTTTTATTTCACAACATTTCAGACAGGCAAAAAAAAAAGCCACCTGAACAGGCGGCTAAAGGGAAGTTCGGTCATCTTTCCAGCGAATGCACGGATTATCCGCATCTCCCTCCCGAGCAGTGAAATCAACTCTGACTATGCTGCTGATAGGCGACAGCATTGCTTCGCCATGAAGCGGGGGCGATCAGGGTGGGGCAATTACCGCACAGGAATGGTGCGGTGCGCGTAGCGACATTATCCAACTGATTGATATCAAAGCGTTTCTGCCGATGGCACGGGCCTTGCGATGGTCTGGGTGTCCGGGTGACAAGGAGTACGGCATGATCCGCACCTATTTTGATGAGATGTACGATGCCGGCGGCCAGGTCCGTCCGCATTATCGGGAGTTTGCCCGTTGGCTGGCCGAAACGCCTGACGAGCTTTTGGCACAACGGCGACGCGAGGCCGATCTGTTATTTCATCGCGCCGGGATTACCTTCACGCTCTATGGTGATGAGCAGGGGACAGAGCGCCTGATTCCCTTCGACACCATTCCCCGCAGCATCCCCGCCAGTGAATGGCGGGTCGTCGAGCGCGGCTGCATCCAGCGGGTAAAGGCATTGAACATGTTCCTTGCCGACCTCTATCACGAGCAGCGCATCATCAAGGCCGGCATCATCCCGGCCGAGCAAGTGCTGGCCAACGAGCAGTATCAGTTGGCGATGCAAGGGCTGGATCTGCACCGCGATATCTATTCGCACATTTCCGGCGTCGACCTGGTGCGCGATGGCGACGGCACCTACTACGTGCTCGAAGACAACCTGCGTACCCCCAGCGGCGTGAGCTACATGCTCGAAGATCGCAAAATGATGATGCGCCTGTTCCCCGAGTTGTTCGCGGCCCAGCGCATCGCACCGATCGACCACTACCCGAACCTGCTGCTCGACACCCTGAAAAGCTCCAGCCCGATCGACAACCCGAGCGTGGTGGTGTTGACGCCGGGGCGTTTCAACAGCGCGTTTTTCGAGCATGCGTTCCTCGCTCGGGAAATGGGCGTTGAACTGGTGGAAGGCGCCGACCTGTTCGTGCGCGACGACAAGGTGTTCATGCGCACCACGGACGGGCCGAAAGCGGTCGACGTGATCTACCGTCGCCTCGACGATGCGTTCCTCGATCCGCTGGCGTTCAACCCCGATTCGATGCTTGGCGTTCCAGGGCTGCTGTCGTCCTACCGCTCCGGCAATGTGGTGCTGGCGAATGCCATCGGCACCGGGGTCGCGGACGACAAGTCGGTGTATCCCTTCGTCACGGACATGATTCGTTTCTACCTCGATGAAGAGCCGATCTTGAAGAACGTGCCGACGTGGCAGTGTCGTAATCCTTCTGAACTGTCCCACGTGCTGGCCAACCTTCCGGAGCTGGTGGTCAAGGAAACCCAAGGCTCCGGCGGTTACGGAATGCTGGTGGGGCCGGCGGCGACGGCGGCGGAGATCGAATCTTTCCGCGAGCGGATCAAAGCCAAACCCCACGCGTACATCGCGCAACCGACGTTGTCTTTGTCGACCTGTCCGACCTTTGTCGAAAACGGCATCGCACCGCGCCACATCGACCTGCGTCCGTTTGTATTGTCTGGCCGCGAAACCCGGGTTGTGCCCGGCGGTTTGACCCGAGTCGCCTTGCGCGAAGGCTCCCTGGTGGTGAACTCCTCCCAGGGCGGCGGAACCAAGGACACCTGGGTGGTCGAGGATTGAAGGAAGCTTGCCATGTTAAGTAGAACTGCCTCGGATCTGTATTGGATGTCGCGTTACCTGGAGCGGGCGGAAAACCTCGCACGGATGCTCGACATCAGTTATTCGCTGTCGCTGATGCCCCAGGACGGTCGTGGCGACGGCTTGCACGAACTGGCCATGCCGTTGCTGATCACCGGCACGCTGGACGATTACCTCGCGCGCCACGGCGATCTGCATGCCGAACGGCTGCTGCATTTTTTCGCCCTGGACGCGGCCAACCCGGCGAGCATCTACAGCTGCCTCGGTGCCGCGCGAGCCAGCGCCCATGCGGTGCGTGGGCGAATCACCGCCGACATGTGGGAAAACGTCAACGCCACCTGGCTGGAAATTCGCGGGATCGCCGAACAGGGCTTGGGGCGCTACGGCATGAGCCGCTTCTGTGAGTGGATCAAGGAGCGTTCCCACCTGTTCCGCGGCGCTTCCTACGGCACGATCATGCGTAACGACGCGTTCCGCTTCATTCGTCTGGGCACCTTTATCGAAAGGGCCGACAACACCTTGCGCCTGCTCGATGCCCGTTACGAAATGGCCGGCGATCAGGCCGAAGCGGTCAGTGACGGCACGGCCCACGCCTATTACCAGTGGAGCGCCTTGCTGCGGGCCTTGTCGTCGTTCGAGGCCTACACCGAAATCTACCGCGACGCCCCCGGCGCCCGGCATGTCGCCGAGCTGTTGTTGCTGCGCGCCGATGTGCCGCGATCCCTGCGAGCCTGCACCGAAGAGGTCGACCAGATTCTCGCTCAACTGCCGGGGGCCAACGGCCGTCCCGCACAACGCCTGGCGGCGGAAATGGACGCGCGCCTGCGCTACACCGGTATCAACGAAATCCTCGACGAAGGCCTGCACGCCTGGCTGACCGAGTTCATCCCGCTGGTGCGCCAGTTGGGCAATGCCATACACAGTTCCTATCTGGAGGCTGCATGAGACTTTCCATTAGCCACGAGACCGCCTATCACTACGAAGATCAGGTGCGGGCGAGCATCCAGTACCTGCGACTGACACCTCACGACAGCGAGCGCCAGCACGTGCTGAGCTGGCAACTCGACCTGCCGCGCCCGGTGCGCGCGCAACTCGATCCGTTCGGCAACATCCTGCATGTGCTGACCCTGGATGAGCCGCATGAAGCGATCATCATCGGCGCACGTGGCCAGGTCGACATCGACGAGCTGCGCGAAGCCGAGCACGAGAGCCAGTCGGCGCTGCCGTTTTTGCGGTTCACCCGGCTGACCGAAGCCGATGAAGCCCTGCGTGCGTTTGCCGCGAAGGCGTGCAAACAACGCCGGGACCGTACGGCGCTGATCGATTTGATGCATGGCCTGAACCAGCACATGACCTACACGCCAGGTGCCACTGAAGTGGAGACCAGCGCCGCGCAAGCGTTCGCCGGGCGTTCCGGGGTCTGCCAGGACCATACCCATGCGTTTCTCGCCTGCGCCCGCAGCCTGGGCATCCCCTCGCGTTATGTGTCGGGGTATTTGTACAGCGAGAACAGCGAGCACTTGGCCAGTCACGCCTGGGCGGAAGCCTGGCTGGATGACGCCTGGTATAGCTTCGATGTAACCAACGAACTGGCCCGCCCTGAGCGTCACTTGAAACTGGCCGTGGGCCTGGACTACCTCGACGCCTGCCCGGTGCGCGGTATGCGCCGTGGCGGTGGGTACGAGCAGATGCATGCGAAGGTGTTGGTCTCGCCGACACCTGCGCCGGTGATCTCCGTCCAACAGCAGTAGCGGTCATTCATTGTGGCGAGGGGGCTTGTCGGAACGCCGCATCGCCCCGTTGGGTCGCGAAGCGGCCCTGAAACCTGCCTCCTCGATTCGTCAGATATACCGCGTCAGCCAGTTTGCGTCTGCTGCGCAGCCGAACGGGGGCAAGCCCCCTCGCCACAGGGGGTGTTTACTTGGGCGACACCTTGCGTCCCGCCATGTGCTTCAAATACCCCACCAACAACTCCAGATCCCCCTCCGGCAACACCGTCGGCGAGAACCCGGGCATCTTCGCCTGCGGCCACTGGCGCAAGCTCTGCGGGTCACGAATGTAACGCTTGAGGAAGTTCGCGCCGAAATACTCGGTCGGATTGAACGGAATATTCAGGTCCGGCCCGAACTGCGCGTCCCCCGCGCCATTGAGTCGATGACAGGCCAGGCAGTTCTTCTGAAACAGCGCAAAGCCCTTGTTCACCGGATGGTCCGCCTTCAGTGCAGGATCGGGTAACAGGGCAGGGAAGCGCTCGGCCACCGGGGCCATGCGCTTGATGCTCGCCACTTCGAACGGCCATTGCTCGGGGCTGATATTGCCCGCCTGCGGATCGGTCCAGACCAGATAGAACGGCCCGGCACTGTGTTTGCCCTCGGACAGCGGCGGCCACGGCTTGGCCGGGTCTTCAATCGCCAGCCAGGCCCGCGCGCCTTGGGTATTGAGCAACGGCGCGGCGGCCAGTTCGGCGGCAAAACCGTCCAGGGCCACGGCTTGCAAGTGGTCGTCAGGCTTGATGCCCGTCAACAACGCTGCCAACGGCACGGCGCGATAGCTCATGTCCCGTTTGTAGGAAACGTCGTTAGTGATCGTGATGGTCTGAACCTGAGGATGCTTGAGCAATTCCTCGGTCTGCCAGGTGCGAGGGTTCGCGCCCAGCTCAAGATTCAGCTGCGCGGCAGACAGAGGCGTGCTGAGCAGCAAGGCCCCAAACAGAATGAGCGCTTTCAATTGATCGTCGTCCCTGTCGTGGAAGTGCCGCAAAGGTTGGCACAGCCACGCCGGCCCGGATAGCGAGCCAGTCACATTTTTATCAGGCGAAATGAAAACCCCCGCTGCTCGATCAGCCAAGCACCTTGGTCAGGTTCGGCAAAATCAACAACAGCGTAGTAGCAAATAGAATGAGCCCGGCTTGACGTACTTTCGAATGTTTGAACATGGCTTGACCGCCTTTTTTGTTATTTCCTGGTTGCCTGCCTGCATATCTCCATGACGGCAGAGCGCTGCACTTCCTGTAGGACGAGAGCCTCGGCAAAACCCGACGACAACTTCGTACAGGTTTACATTAGGGCCCGCGTCACGCTTGGCTTAGATCCATTTCGTATGGCATTAGCAATAATCGCTGCTAAAAAGACATGAGGCCTATGGCCAGCTTCTTGGGCGCCCGTTGGCTAGACAGCTTGGTGACACGAATCGATTAATCCGATAGCTGACTACCGTTCGTCTGAGCGTGACCGTCAACGCCAATGAGCGCTGTGGTCATTGAATCCACGGCTGCTCGGCATAAGGTGAGGGCATAGAGATCACCCTCAGGTTCGAGAACGCCATGACCCAAGCTTTGATATTCGACGCGTTACGCACGCCCCGTGGCAAAGGCAAGGCCAATGGCGCCTTGCACAGCGTCAAGCCAGTGAACCTGGTGGCCGGGCTGCTGACGGCGTTGCAGCAGCGCACCTCCCTGGACACCAGTCAGGTCGACGACGTGGTGCTTGGCTGCGTGACGCCTATCGGTGATCAGGGCGCCGACATTGCCAAGACCGCCACACAAGTGGCCGATTGGGACGTCAGCGTGGCGGGTGTGCAACTCAATCGTTTCTGCGCGTCGGGGCTGGAAGCAGTGAACCTGGGCGCGATGAAAGTGCTTTCCGGCTTCGAAGATCTGGTGGTGGTCGGTGGCGTCGAGTCGATGTCCCGCGTGGCCATGGGCAGCGACGGCGGGGCCTGGGCGCTGGACCCGGAAACCAACTTGCACAGCCATTTCACACCCCAGGGCGTGGGTGCTGACCTGATCGCGACAATCGAAGGTTTCAGTCGTCAGGACGTCGATGCCTTCGCGTTGCACTCGCAGCAGAAGGCGGCGCGGGCGCGGGCGAATGGTTCCTTCAACAAGTCGTTGGTGCCGGTGCAGGACCAGAACGGCATCATCCTGCTCGATCATGATGAGTTCATTCGCGCCGATTCGACGATGGAAGGCCTGGGCAAGCTCAAGCCGAGTTTCGAAATGATCGGGCAAATGGGCTTCGACGCCACGGCATTGCGGGTGTACAGCCAGGTCGAGCGGATCAACCACGTTCACACACCGGGCAACAGTTCCGGGATCGTTGATGGCGCGGCGCTGATGCTGATCGGCTCCGAAGCGAAGGGCCGGGCGCTGGGCTTGCAGCCACGGGCGCGGGTCGTCGCCACGGCGGTCACCAGCACCGACCCGACCATCATGCTCACCGGCCCGGCGCCGGCCACCCGCAAGGCACTGGCCAAGGCCGGGCTGCGGGTCGAAGACATCGACCTGTTCGAAGTCAACGAAGCGTTCGCCTCGGTCGTGTTGAAGTTCATCAAGGACATGGCCATCGACCCCGACAAGGTCAACGTCAACGGCGGCTCCATCGCCATGGGCCACCCGCTCGGCGCCACCGGTTGCGCGATTCTCGGCACGCTGCTCGATGAACTGGAAACCCGGCGCCTGCGCTATGGCCTGGCGACATTGTGTGTCGGCGGCGGCATGGGCATTGCCACCATCATCGAACGCCTCTGAGCCTGCGTTTAAGAAAATCCGACTCAAGGAAAATTGCCATGACCCAAGCCATTCGTTACGAAAAGGGCCAGGACCGGATCGTCGTCCTGACCATCGACATGCCGGGCCAGAGCGCCAACACCATGAACGCGGTCTACCGCGAGGCCATGGCCACCTGTGTCGAGCGCCTGGTCGCCGACAAGGATGCGATTGCCGGCGTGATCATCACCTCGGCCAAGAAAACCTTCTTCGCCGGTGGCGACCTCAATGAACTGATCAAGGTCGGCAAGCTCGAAGCCCAAGCCTTTTACAACATGGTGCTGACCCTCAAGGGCCAGTTGCGCACCCTGGAAACCCTCGGTAAACCGGTGGTTGCCGCCATTAACGGTGCGGCGCTCGGCGGCGGTTGGGAAATCTGCCTGGCCTGCCATCACCGTGTGGCGCTCGACAACCCGTCGGTGCTGCTTGGCCTGCCGGAAGTCACCCTCGGCCTGTTGCCGGGCGGCGGCGGGGTGGTGCGCATGGTGCGCATGCTTGGCATCGAAAAAGCTCTGCCGTATCTGCTGGAAGGTAAGAAAATCCGCCCACAACAGGCGCTGCAAGCGCGGTTGATCGACGAGTTGGCCGCCGATCACGATGAACTGATGGCCAAGGCGCGGGCGTGGATTGTCGCGCACCCGGTGGCTGTGCAGCGTTGGGACGTGAAGGGTTATCAGATCCCTGGCGGTACGCCGTCGGATCCGAAGGTCATGCAGATGCTGGCCATCACGCCGTCGATCCTGCGCAGCAAAACCCAAGGCTGCCTGCCCGCGCCGGAGAAAATCCTCTGCGCTGCCGTGGAGGGCGCCCAGGTGGATTTCGACACCGCGCATCTGATCGAAACCCGCTACTTCACCGAACTGACTACGGGCCAGGTGTCGAAAAACCTCATCGGTACCTTTTGGTTCCAGCTGAATGAGATCAATGCCGGCGGTTCGCGACCTCAGGGCATAGCGCCTTACGTGACGAAAAAAGTCGGCGTGCTCGGCGCCGGGATGATGGGCGCGGGCATCGCGTTTGTCAGCGCCTCGGCCGGTATCGATGTGGTGCTCAAAGACATCAACTTCGCTGCGGCAGAGAAGGGCAAGGCCCACTCGGCGGCGTTGCTGGACAAGAAGGTTGCGCGCGGCCAATTGAGTCGGGAGCAGCGCGAGGCGATTCTGACGCGAATCCATACCACCGAAAATGATGCGGACCTGGCCGGTTGCGATTTGATCATCGAAGCGGTGTTTGAAGATCGCGAGCTTAAAGCCAGAGTTTCATCGGCAGCGCAAACCGTCGTCGGCCCGGACGCGGTGATTGCCTCCAATACCTCGACCTTGCCGATCAGCGGCCTGGCCACCGCCGTGCCGGACCAGAGCAAATTCATCGGCCTGCATTTCTTCAGTCCCGTGGAGAAAATGCCGTTGGTGGAAATCATCAAAGGCGTCCATACCAGCGACGAAACCCTGGCTCGCGGGTTCGATTTCGTCCTGCAAATCAAGAAAACTCCGATTGTGGTGAACGACAGTCGCGGCTTCTTCACGTCGCGTGTGTTCGGTACCTTCACCAACGAAGGCATCGCGATGCTTGGCGAAGGGGTGAGTGCGCCGATGATCGAGACCGAAGCGCGCAAGGCCGGCATGCCTGTCGGGCCTCTGGCGATCTCTGACGAAGTTTCCCTCAGCCTCATGAGCCATATCCGTCAGCAAACTGCCAAAGACCTGCAAGCGGAAGGGAAACCGCTGATTGAGCACCCGGCGTTCGCCGTGATTGACTTGCTGCTCAAGGAATTCAAGCGTCCGGGCAAGGCCGCTGGAGGTGGTTTCTACGATTACCCGGCCGCCGGGCAGAAACATTTGTGGCCGGAGCTGAAAACCCGCTTCGAGAAAGCTGACGGGCAGATTTCGCCTAAGGATGTGCGTGATCGACTGCTGTTCATCCAGGCCATCGAAACCGTGCGCTGTGTGGAGGAGGGCGTGCTGACCTCGACGGCGGATGCCAACGTCGGCTCGATCTTCGGCATCGGCTTCGCGGCCTGGACCGGCGGTGCGCTGCAATTCATCAACCAGTACGGCGTGAAAGATTTTGTTGCCCGCGCCCAGTACCTGGCCGAGCAATATGGCGAACGCTTCACGCCGCCTGCGCTGTTGCTGGAGAAAGCCGCCAAGGACGCGCTGTTCTGAGGAGGCGTTCTAAGGGACCGATGACGCCTTCCGGGGCTTGCCTTGCCACCGTGTTTCAAGGCAGGCTCTGGGGTGTGCATTATTCCCACCATGTGTCAGGTATTTTTTATGTCGCTACGCATCTGCATTCTGGAAACCGACATCCTGCGTCCGGAACTGGTCGATCAATATCAGGGTTACGGGCAGATGTTCCAGCGTCTGTTTTCTCAGCAACCCATCGCGGCCGAATTCAGCGTATACAACGTGATGCAGGGCGATTATCCCAGCGATGACCTGACCTTCGATGCGTATCTGGTCACCGGCAGCAAGGCCGACTCCTTCGGCACTGACCCGTGGATTCAAACCCTCAAGACGTACCTGCTGACGCGCTACGAACGTGGCGACAAACTGTTGGGCGTGTGCTTCGGTCATCAACTGTTGGCGCTGCTGTTGGGCGGCAAGAGCGAGCGGGCGACCCAGGGCTGGGGCGTCGGCACCCACAAATACAAACTCGCGGCCAAGGCGCCGTGGATGAGCCCGGTGAGGGAAGAACTGACGTTGCTGATCAGTCACCAGGATCAGGTCACCGCGTTGCCGGAAAACGCTACAGTGATTGCTTCTAGCGATTTCTGCCCGTTCGCCGCGTACCACATCAACGATCAGGTGCTGTGCTTCCAGGGGCATCCGGAGTTCATTCACGATTACTCAAAGGCGCTGCTGGATATCCGCCAGGAGGCGCTGGGCGAGCAGATTTATTCGCAAGGTATGGCGAGTCTTGAACACGAGCATCACGGCACTACCGTCGCAGAGTGGATGATGCGGTTTGTGGCGCACAAGCCTGAGGGTGAGTCGGTCAAGCCTTAAAAGCTTCGCGGGCAAGCCTCGCTCCTACGGATAACCCTGTAGGAGCGAGGCTGCCCGCGAATTGTGCAGACGCCTCGGTTCCGACTATAACCACCCAGACTTTTTGAAGCTCGCCCACAAACCGACGCACCCAACGGTGATAAACCCCAGCACCGCGAAATACCCGTAATGCCAGCTCAACTCCGGCATGTTCTGGAAGTTCATCCCATAGATCCCGGCCACCGCGGTCGGGAATGCCAGAATCGCCGCCCATGCCGCAAACTTGCGCTGCACCACGCTCTGGCGTGACGCTTCCAGCAACACCCCGACCTCGATGGTCTGGCTGGCAATGTCCGCCAGGGTCGTCAGGTCTTCCAGCTGCCGCGTGACATGAATCTGCACATCGCGGAAATACGGGCGCATATTTTTGTCGATAAACGGAAAGCTCAGCTTTTGCAGTTCCTCACCGATCTCCACCATCGGTGCCGCGTACCGGCGCAAGCGCAATACATCGCGGCGCAGGCCGTGCAGTTTCTGAATGTCGCGTTCGTTCAGGGAACCGCAGAGGACATTGCTCTCCAGCTCATCGATCTCGGCATGAATCGCTTCGCCCATCGGCTGGTAGTTTTCAATCACGAAATCGAGGATGGCATAAAGTACGAAATCTTCCCCATGCTCCAGCAACAGCGGGCGCGCCTCACAGCGCTGTCGGACATGGGCGTAGGACGCCGAATGACCATTGCGCGCGGTAATGATGTAACCCTTGCCGGCGAAGATATGCGTCTCGATGAACTGCAATTTGCCTTCATGGCGGATCGGCGAATACGTGACGATGAACAGCGCATCGCCGAACGTTTCCAGCTTCGGTCGACTGTGTTTTTCCAGGGCGTCTTCGATGGCCAGTTCGTGCAGGTTGAACTGGCGTTGCAGGTTGAACAGCTCCTGCGCATTGGGCTCTTCGAGGCCAATCCACACAAAGTGGCCAGGCTTGGCAGCCCAGGCAGCGCCTTCGTCGAGGGTGATGTTGGTGACTTTCTTACCAGCGCTGTAAACCGCAGCAGCAACGACTCTACCCATGATGATTCACTTCTTATCGGTCGCTTTCTATTGGTAAAGACTGGCGGTGCCAGGCAGGTTTCAGCTTAACCTTGTCTACTGCTTGAGAGTCAGCAAAATCGGTAGAGTTCGCAGGCAAAAGAAAACCCGCACAGGGCGGGTTTCATTCAGGCGGCTTGCAGTTGCCGATCCATCGAGTCGATGCACTCACGCATCTGTTCGCGGCACTGGGCGATCAACATCGGCATGTCATCCAGACTCAATCCAGCCGTAGGAATTGCCGGTAACGAACGGATCAGAATTTTCCCACTGCGCCAGCGGTTCAATCGCATGTGTTTGACGTAACTGCTGACACACACCGGCACGATTGGCACGCCGGCGGCAATCGCCATCTGGAACGCGCCTTTCTTGAACGGCAGCAGCTCTTCACCCAAGTTGCGGGTGCCCTCGGGGAAGACCCAGATCGAGGTGTCTTCATTCTGCAAGGTGTGCGTGGTGGTCAGCATCGACTGGCGTGCCTTGTGCGCATTGCCGCGATCGATCAACACATTGCCCGCCAGCCAGAACAACTGCCCGAACAGCGGCACCCACTTCAGGCTCTTCTTGCCGATGCACACGGTGCGGCGGGGCACCACGTTGCCGAACACAAACAGATCGTAGTTGGACTGGTGGTTGGCGATGATCACGCAGCTGTCGGGTTTATCCATCAACGGCCCGACATCGGCCTTCACCCGTAAACGCAAAATACACATTGCCGGCCACGCATACAGACGGGCGCACAAACGGCTGTTGTCCGGATTGAACGGGCGGCACAGCCCGAGAATCACTCCGAGCACACCGGCCAGAATAAAGTGCAGGCCCATCAATAACATACGAAACACAAACAGCATTTAAAGGCCCACCGGGACAAAAGGTGGCGCAGTGTACGGATGTGCACTGTTTTCGGCAATTGCCGCTATAGAAGTGGGAGATAGCCGATTTTTTAGCGCATGTTTCCGACTTGTGGGTCAGATGCGGCCTAGAGCGGCTGTAAGGTTTTAAACCAGACACCCAAGAAAAAGCCCGACACGACGGTCGGGCTTTTCGGTGCAACGCGTTCGGGCTTAGCCCATGTGCTCCTGATCCAGGATGATCGCGTTGTCCAGCGTCTCCAGCAGCGCCTTGCGCGTTTTCAACTTGGTGTTTCTGTGGGCGATCATGTTGAGCTTCTTCAACTGACGAGCCGCCTCCAGCGCTGCGCCTTGCAGCTCTTCGGCCGACACCACCCTATCGAGGAAACCGGCATCCACGGCGCTTTGTGGGTTGAACATCTCGGCATTGATCACCGCGCGATGGAACGCCGACTTGCGCAGACGATCACGGGCCAGTTCGATACCGGCATGGTGCATGGTCATGCCGATCTGCACTTCGTTCAGGCCAATGCTGAACGGGCCATCGACACCGATGCGGTAGTCAGCCGACAACAGAAGAAACGCACCCTTGGCCACCGCATGCCCAGGACACGCCACGACCACCGGGAACGGATGCGACAACAGGCGACGAGCCAGGGTCGAACCCGCAGCCACCAGCGCCATGGCCTCGTTAGGGCCGGCCGTCATCACCTTCAAGTCATAACCACCCGACAAAATCCCCGGCTGACCGGTAATGATCACCACCGCCCGATCCGCTACCGCCCGATCCAGCGCAGCGTTAAACGCGACAATCACGTCTGGAGAGATGGCATTGACCTTGCCATTGCTCAAGGTCAGGGTCGCGATACCGTCTTCGAGATGGTAGGAAATCAACTCACTCATGACGCCAATCCTTCTAATAAAGTAGGGCAGACGTTACCCACCGCTGTAGGCCAGGTAAAGCGCCGTGACTGACCCGCCAGTCACCCTTTTCCGGCCCTCCAGGCATTGTCCGCCCCGCCCATCGTGCATTGGCTTCTATATAGAAGGGGAGGCGAAGCCGGAGATTGGCAGGTTTGCCATGCCCTTGAACGCCCCCAAAGCGCTAATCGCGTTAAGCGCATGAAAATTCTGAAAAAAATGTTTGCCATCAGAAAAGCTTTCGACTACATTAGCGCGCCTCGACAGACTGAATAAGTTTGACGAGATACGGTGAAGTGTCCGAGTGGCTTAAGGAGCACGCCTGGAAAGTGTGTATACAGGAAACTGTATCGAGAGTTCGAATCTCTCCTTCACCGCCAAATTCGATATACACAAAACCCCTGATTTCGAGAGAAGTCAGGGGTTTTGTGGTTTCTGGCGTCTGGATTTTATGCATGGCGGTATCAGCGAAGGCGCTTCCGAAATTGATGTAGGACGATGGATAGGCGTGTGGGAAGCAATGCTGGAAAGCCATATGGTTTGGGGGCTTTCATAGGTTTTGGCACCTCGCATGAGCCGCATCGGGAGGGGGTATTCGTTTTGCGCCTTTAAGGTACAAAATGACCCAAAGGGCAGTGCACACGACGCGCCCCATTATCCGGAACGGACGCACGCAGGTTATGCAGGAATTCACCATGAAGCAGGCGGAGTTGGAGAAGGTTCACGTGGAAATCGTCAAGCTGATGGCTGAGCAGCGCAAGCTGAATGCCGAAGCGGGCAAGATGACCCGTGAAACTTTTTGGTATCCGGTAGCTGTTGCGACTGGCTTGATCGGTACGGTGGCGACTGTCACTGCGGTGTTGATCAAGCTGCTCTGACCCATCGTTATCCCAAGCTCAACAGGTGCCGGGCTTTTTGTTTTCATCACCTGGTTACCGAGGAATAATGCGCGCTTCTATGAAGAAGGACATCTCATGATCACCACCACAACTCACACCATCGAAGGTCGACAAATCACCGCCTACCTGGACATCGTCAGCGCCGAGTCGGTGCAGGGCGTTAACGTGATTCGCGACATGTTCGCCGGGATGCGGGATTTTTTCGGTGGGCGTTCTCAGACGTTGGAGCGGGCATTGAAGGAGGCGCGGGTTCAGGCGACCGAGGAGATCAAGGAGCGGGCGCGGGCGCTTCAGGCGGATGCGGTGGTGGGGCTCGATTATGAGATCAGCATGCCGGCCGGCAAGGGTGGGATGGTGGTGGTGTTTGTGACCGGGACGGCGGTCAAGCTGAGGTAGGTCGCTCGGTACTGGCCATTCGTCGGGCATGTAACGATCTGAATCACAAGTCTGGGAATGACCGGCTAGTCTCAAAAACCAGGGTGGTCGATATTTTTCAGGCAAAAAGGGCTTGCCGGTATCGACCCGTTTTGAGAGGAGCGAAGATATGGCTGAGCCGTATATCGAAGACGACGGTGCAGAGTTTCCAATCAATGATTGCGTGCAGTGTGGTCAGACGGACTATGTGCCGAGCTTCGGCGAAGACCGTATCAAAATCAACAAAATCAAATCTGCAGTGCCTCGGACCCGAGGGCCGAAATCGAAATTTATGCCCAAGCTGGGGGCGCCCTCCAGGAAGTAAACCGATAACAGCACGAACCCCGCCATTGAGCGGGGTTTCTTGTTTCTGAAGGGCGGGAAACGTGGCTCGGTGGCAATGCTGAGAAATGTCCTACAACTTTGCGAGCACTGGTATTTTTTTCACAAACTTTTCACACCGGCCTACGTAGGCTCAACTCATCCGTTAGAAAGCAGTACCCTGGCCCGTCTCCCCAGCGGGCTTTTTTTTGCCTGTCATAAAACCTTTTGCATAAACGCTGTCCAACCGTCGCCAATGGCGAGGTTGTTCTGGTTTTGTGTCTGGACTTTCCCTCCGCTAAAGCATTCAATCTCCGGCCTTTCGGTTTCCACTTTTTTGAGGTTCTTGTTATGCGTTTGACACTGCCTGCTCTAGTTCTGGGCCTTTTGGTTGCTCAAGGTGCGATGGCTGCCGGCGACGGCACGGCCGCGCTCGGTGGTGGTCTGGGTGGTGCGTTGGGTAATGTTGTTGGCCAGAAAATGGGCGGCAGCACTGGCGCAGCGATTGGTGCTGGCGTAGCGGGTGCAGCCGGCAGCGCTGTTGCCGCACGTAAAGGCAGCCGCACCAAAGCGGCCATCGGCGGCGGTGTTGGCGCGGCGGGCGGTTCGATAATCGGTAACAGCTTGGGCGGCAAGAACGGCTCCACCATCGGCGCAGGCCTGGGTGGCGCATTGGGCGGCGGCGTAGGCAGCAACCTGTCCAAAAAGCGTCATTGATCCTGAAGGTCAGCTGAAAAAGCCCGGCTCAATGCCGGGCTTTTTCGTTTTGGAACGTTTCTGCATCATGTGGCTCAAATCTCATACAGTCGGTATTGGTTTTCTGTATAACAGACCCAGATGCAGGCTGATGCCTATCCGCGGCACGTTTCTTCCCCCAATGCGGAAATTAGAGGTGCATATCATGCGTTTCATGCGTTTGACATTGTCCACGGTGTTTTTGGGGCTTTTGGTCGCTCAGGGCGCAATGGCGGGCGGCAACGGTGACGCTGCAGTCGGCGGTGGTCTTGGCGGTGTTTTAGGCAACGTAGTCGGCGGGCAGTTGGGCGGCAGCACCGGGGCCGCGGTGGGCGCTGGCGTCGGCGGTGCGGCAGGCAGTGCGGTCGGTGCGCGCAAGGGCAGTCGCACAGAAGCGGCCGTTGGCGGTGGTCTCGGCGCGGCGGGCGGTTCGGTGATCGGCAACAGCCTGGGTGGCTCCACTGGTTCGGCCATTGGCGCAGGCCTGGGCGGCGCAGCCGGTGGCGCGGTGGGCAGCAGCATGGGTGATGACCGCGGCAGTTCGCATTCCGGTGGTGGCTACTACAAACACAAGCATAAAAATAAGTACAAGCATCACTAACTCGATATCGAGTTAAAGTAAAACCCGGCCGAGTGCCGGGTTTTTCGTTTCTATCGGTAGGACGCTGGAACGATTGGCCGTAGGACCTCTCGAACTTTATATAACCCTGAACGTTGTGAGGCATGCCATGACTCCGGAAACCGAAGACAAGGAAGAAGAAGGCCCGATCAACGATCCCGGCAACGAAGATCCGGGGTCTCTGATGGACGACGCCACGGTGCCGCTCAACGATGCCGATGACGCGGGCGATGTGGGCAACCTGGAGAATGATGAGTATGACGAGGAAGATGACGAGTGATTTAGCGGTTGGCCCGACCGATTGATCCCTCTGATCGAACTGTGTCTGTCGTGTTGGCCTCGAAAGGCAAGGATCTGCTTTTCAGGTCCATTGAGAGGTGCGTTATGAACGCTGATCCGAAAGACTCCGATATCGACGATACCCCCGAATATCCGCTGCCTTCGCCCACCAATTCGCTGCGCCGCGACCAGCGCCCGCCCGACGATGACGACACCGCTGTGGAACAGGTGCCCGCCGATGATGTGAGGCGCGGGAATGTGGAAGCCGACCCGGAAGACCCGGACATTGCCGGTGATGACGCCTCGGGCGAACCGAGCTGAAGCCTGCGCGGTGGTGCATCGCCGCTTGTCGATAGCACGGCACCTTTAAAAAGCGATCACCACCAGAGATCAGGTAAAGCACTCTTTAAAGGAGATGCACCATGATCAGGTCAAAATGGATGGCGCTTACGATGGTCGGCTTATTGTCGATCAGTTCATTGGCGGCGTTTGCTCAATCTACTGGTCGCGACGCACCGGTCGATAAGGGGGGGATGCCGCCCTACTCGGAAATGAATGCAGGTACCTCGGATGGGAAGGCGCTGCTACCGGACACCCTTGGTGGTGGGAATGGTGGTGATACCAACGGGAGGAGCATCGACTCGGGGAAGGGCAGCGGGTCGGTGAGTGGTGGAAGTTCGATGGGGAGTGGTTCTGGAAATGGGTCTGGAGGATCAGGTGGTTCTGGGAGTATTGGGACGGATAGGACAGATGATAGCGCGGGAGGTTAGGGTTCCTTAAGCTGATTTAGCCCGGACGTGAACCGGGCTTTTGATGGTTAGATCTTTTCTGATTCAATCCAGCATCTGTAGAAAGATCGCTGTTCATTTGGATCGTTTGTTAGATTGCTCTCATCATAATCAAAAATATAAACTACATCGGTGAGTGACGACGCTTTACCCAATGTCAGTTCATATGCTTTCAACCCAAGAGACATTTGTGATGACATGCTGGAAGGATGCACGTTGATTTTTGATCCCTTACAGAGAAATTGTATATTGGGATTGTCCTCTCGGACACGTGCGAAGCATCTATAAAAGTCACTGTCCGAATATTTTTTGTTAAAGCCATTTTTCATTGTGAAAGTTATGGTTGTTTCTTTGTTGTCGCATATAAGGTTGGCGACTTCCTTTATGCCGTCAATGCTTATGGTGATTTCAACCTTTGATATCATTTTTTTATTTTCCTGTACGGATTTGGTATGGAATAGCCGAGCTCTCTGCCGTCATCTATGATTAGCGTTGCGCCAAGTACGTCGACATTCTCTATACGGTTAGCTATGGCTATCTCTTTTTCTGGTCCGAAAAGATAAGCTTGTCCAAGCTCTTTTTGTAAGTCATACCCATCTATTTTTTGAAGAGTATAGAGGTAACCTACTTTTGTGTGATATCCAGTGGCGAAAAGCTTGCCAACATTTCGCGACGGTGATGTGCTGATAAAATTACTGGGTGGATTTTCACTGTCTATAGAGTGGAGCAATAAATCATTGCTTTTTCCTTTGCTTCTAAAACCATTTTGAAATACATCATCAGGCTCTCGCTCGTCCCCGCGATATAAGTAATCCTCTTCTCTTTTGGGGGAGGGAGTTTTTGGTTCCCCCTCATCAACCCCCGCCTTACCCGCCGGATCCTCATCCCCAAACGACGGCTTCTTACATCCATCCCCCCCAGGGCACTCACTCAACCCCAACGGATCAACCCAACCCGCCGGATTGCGCGTGTACTGATAGCCGTTTAACCCGCCCGCCAACTTGCTCGGGTCCGGCGTCAGGTACCGTCCGACATCCGGATTGTAGTAGCGATGCCGGTTGTAATGCAGGCCGGTTTCCGCGTCGAAATACTGCCCTTGAAAGCGCAGCGGTTGATCGAGGACTTGGTGGGTGTCGCGGTTGAGGCGGGTGAGGCGGCCATAGGCGGTGTATCGGGCGGCCCAGATGATGTCGCCACTGTAGTCCGTGAGTTCTTGCGGGGTGCCGAGGTGGTCGAGTTGGTAGAAGAACGGACAGGCTTTTCTCGGGCCTTTGCCGTCGAGCATGGCCAGCGGGCGGAAGGTGCCGGGTTCGTAGACGTAGCTGCGATGGTGGTCCTGGCTGTGTTCGGCAACGAGGTGGTCGCCTTGCCAGAAAAACTCGGTGGTTTTGCCGTCGACGGTTTTGGCGATGCGGCGGCCGAAGGCGTCGTAGCGATAACTTGAATAACGACCGTCCGGCGTAGTGACGCCGACCAGCCGATGCTGGCAGTCGTAGCGGTATTCGGTGACGAGTTTCTGCCCGGTGCCACGGCGCTCGCGGATCAGGTTGCCGAAGGTGTCGTAGTCGAAGTGGCGATCGCCCTGTATCAACAGGCGATTGCCTTTGACGGTCGTCGGGCCGGGGCGGTCCTGCATCAGCAGGTTGCCGGCTGGGTCGTGGGCGTAGCTTTCCGGCTGTTGGTCGCGGGAGTGGCGCACGCGGATCAGGCGATTGAGCGGGTCGTACTGATAGCTGCGCTGGCCATGGCGGGTGTCGGCGATGCTGTCGAGGTTGCCATTGAGGCTGTAGGCATAGTCGCGGCGGTAGAGCGGATGTTGGTGCTGGCCGACAGCGTGGGCCTTCAGACGGCCCTGGTCGTCGTAGGCATATTCACTGAGCAGCAAACCCTGTTGGCGGTTTTGTTCGCGACCGGCGAGGAACGTATGCGAGGTCAGTCGTGCGCCATTGAGGTCGATGGCCGTCAGCGCACCGCCCTTGGCGTGGCGGTAGTCGAGTTTGCTGCCGTCCGGCAGGCGCAGGCGGTTGAGCTGGCCGCAGGCGTCGTAGCCATAACGCAAGGTGCCCCAGCCCTGATGTTCGGTGATCAGGCGGTCCTGCTGGTCGTACTCGAATTCCAGCGGATGATCGTGGCCGTCGTCGACGCTGGTCAGCCGGCCCAACGAGTCGTAGCGGTATTCGACCTGGATGCCGTCGGGCAACGTTTTGACCAGCAACCGTCCGGCCGAATCCCGTTGATAGCCAGTGACCAACTGCGAGCCGTCATCGCCGAACTCGGTTTTTTCCAGCAGATGACCGTTGAGGTCGTAGACGTAGGCAGTGCGGCGGCCGTCGAAGCCGGTTTCCTGTCGGATCAAGCCGCTGGATGTGTAGTCCAGCTGATATTTTTCGCCGGATTCGTTTTCGATTTCCGTCAGCAGCAGCTGCGCATTGTCGTAGCGGTACTGGAGCTGGGTGCCGTCGGGGTTGATCCGGCGGCTGACCAAGTGCAGGTCGTCGGCGTATTCGTAGCGGGTGACGCGGCCCAGTTCATCGCGTTCGGCGGTGATCTTGCCGTAGGCGTTGTAGCTGAACCCGCGCACGGCCCCGGTAGGCAGCGTCGTCTGGATCAGTCGGCCGACGGCATCCCATTGGTACTGGGTAACGGCACCGTGTTCGTCCTGACGGGTAATCTGCCGCCCCAGCGCATCGTAGGAAAACCGCCGCTGCCCACCGTCCGGCAAGGTCTCTTCGAGCAACTGCCCCAAGGCATTCCAGACGAATACATGGCGACTGGTGTCCGGGTAGCGGATCGACAGCAGCCGGCCTTGTTCGTCGTAGTGATAGTGGGTGACCTGGCCGTCGGGATCGGTCGCCTCGGTGACGTCGCCCTGAGCATTGCGCTGGTATTTCCACACCGCTTGGCCGCGATAACGCGCATGCAGGAAACCGTTGCGATACTCGTAGGCCGTTGGCTCGACTTGCGGCGGAATCAGTGCCACCAACCGTCCGACTTCGTCATAACGGTATTCGGTGACAGCCCCCAGCGGATCCTGCTCGGCGATCAACCGGCCCTGCTTGTCGTAGGCCTTGAGCTGTTCGCCGCCGTCCAGCTCGACCCGGCGCACCAGCCGCGCCCGGTCGTCGTGGACGTAAACCTCTTCGCTGCCGTCGATGTTCCGGACGATGACGCTGCCTTGGTCGTCCCAGACATAACGAGCATCCATCTGCGCAAACGACGCCCAGTGCCGCACGCAGCGCGCCGACTTGCCAGACCGTTCCCACTCCCAGAAGAAACTCGCGCCACCGGCCAGCTGCCGCTGCAAAATGACGTGGTTGTCGTCGTAGTCGTAACGCTCGCTTTCCCCGGCGGTATTGGTCGCTTCGATCAAGCGCTGGCGGGCGTCGTAGCGGTAGAAAGCCAGTGTTTGCTCTGTACGCCAGGCTTCACCCAAGTCATCGCTGGGGTGAAACGACTGGTATTCGACGGCGATGAGGTGCCTGCGCTCGTAGCACAACAGCAGCGAACGACCGGCACCGTTGTCGAGGCGTTGAATACGCTCCTGTCGGTCGCGAGTGATGCGCAGGCGGTTGTTGTAGGCGTCACTGATCGCCGTCAGTCGACCGTTGTGAAAGTGGTAGAACCGGCTCGTCTTGCCGGCCAGCGCGAGAATCAATTCCTCGGGGTCATCACCGAGATAAATCGCCGCGCGCGAAAGGCTGTTGTGGATCGCCGGGCGTTCGTTGCTCGGCAGCGGGAACGTGGTGCGGCGGTTTTCATGGTCGATCCAGACAACCTGTTCAACGCCCAGCTCCAACCGCTGCGCCAGCGAATGGCTCCACCCCCAGCCCAGCCCGCAATCGATCTCCACCGCGCTGGTGCGGTACAACCGGGTGAAGGCAAACGGCAGCACCCCGTCCAGCGCACCGTCGGTCAGGGTCAGCAGTTCTTCGCCGCTGACCATCGACACAGGACAGCCGTTGGTGCAGGTCAGTGCCGCGCAATCGGCGCTGTCGCCATTGGGATTTTTCGCTTGATTCGGTGCGTCGTCGTGGGGTTCGTGACGGCCCAACCGGGTCTTGGCTGCAGACTTGTCGCGGGCAATGGCGAGCGGATTGTTCACCTGCACAGCCGGTGAGTTGCCGGCGCTGATCTGCAGTGGAACCGTCGGTGCAGGTCTCAGCGGTGCATTGCGCGCGCTGACCACGAGCGGTTTGAGGACGCCAGCGTGGGCTGTCAGATCGGATTTGGCCGTCAGTTCGGCCAGTCGAAAACTGGCAGTCGCCAACCATTGTCGAGCCCGATGGGACTTGATCTTGTCCAGCACTTTGGCGCTCATGCCGAGCTTCAGGCCCGTAGGACCTGTGAGACGCACCAGCAGGAAGCTGATTAATATTTCCGTACGAACTTGTGCCACGACTTCGGCGATGTACTGCGGCGGCAACATCCTCAGCCAACTGGTGAAGGCGGCGAGATGGATGAACATCAACGGCTCATCGCTCAGCATCAGCAACACATTGGCAATGGTTTCAGCCGAAGCGTTCAGCAGCGTCTCAAGCTCGCCTTGTGTCAGGTACTCAAGGAGTTGTTCGCTGCTGCCTTGCAGGTCCGCCACCAGGGCGTAGACCTGCTTCACGTCATCCCACAAGCCGTGCAGCGAACGCTCGAAACCGTGCCAGTCAGCCTGTTGCAGCAGGCCGTAGCGTTGGGTGAAACCAGCTTTGGAAAAATCTGCCCATAAAGGCTCGAATTCGCTCCTCCATTCGTTGCGCAACCAGCCTTCCAGCTCGCCGATCACTCCCTGATAGGAGGCGTAGAGTGCTTTAACGTGTTCAGTGGAAACATTGGGAAAGAAGGTGATGCGATAGCGATGGCCGCGCCAACATTCGGGGATTTCGAGAATGCCGCTGGGGCCGATGGTTGCGTGGACGGGCTCACCGAACGTGAGCTCACCGTTGTGCTGGGAGATAACCGGCTCGAGCATCACCGGCGTATCGCCGATTGGCACGAAACGCGCGGCTTCAAAAATATGCACCAGGGTCAACGGACCGCTGGCAGGGCACATGGCGAGTGTCGAACTGACAGGCGCGGTGGAGTCCTTCGGTGCGCTGAGCCGGACTTCGTTGCCGACCTTGAACACTTGCTCGACGTTCAGCGCCCCAGCGGTCCAAAAGTTTTCCGCCCAGGCCTCGTAGTCGTTGAGGCAGAGTCGGAAATCACCGAGCAGCGCTTCGATGTTCGGCTGCTCGGGGTTCATGGCGGCGACCACCAGCAGACCGATGGCGTTGTTCAAGGCCAGGACCTTGTCAGGTTCGAACATTCGCAATCCCTCGCGCTGATCAATGTGGAGCGAGAGACTTTGCGGGGGATCAAAAAGGAAAGAAGTCGGGAAAGGAGGTGTTTGGTGTAGGGGAAATCGCTAAATCATCACGGCGCCCTCGGCAGAGGATTTTGTATCCGCCAGGCATTGCCCGTTGCTCTCGACCAATCGCGCTCGCTATGCTGCTGAACCCTTTAATCCATCACGGATCCGGCCGTACCTGAGCCGTCCTGGGATGTCATGAGAAAACGGATCAGATGCGATGAGTGCACCCTTGGATGAGTTCGGTCCGATCAAGGCCGTGATTTTCGATATGGACGGTTTGCTGCTGGACACCGAGGGCATTTACACCGAGGTCACGTCCATCATTGCCGAGCGTTATGGGCGGACCTTCGACTGGAGCGTCAAACAGAACATCATTGGCCGTGGCGCGGGAGATCTGGCGCGCTATGTGGTCGAGGCGCTGGACTTGCCGATCACCGCCGAAGAGTTCCTGGTGGTCCGCGAGCCGCTGATGCGCGAGCGTTTTCCGACAGCGCTGGCGATGCCCGGCGCAGAGGAGCTGGTTCGGCACTTGAAGGCCAATAACATTCCAATCGCGGTGGGCACCAGTTCTTCGCGTCAGTCGTTTGGTCAGAAAACCACTTTGCACCGCGACTGGTTCGCGCTGTTTGACTTCATTGTCACCGCTGATGACCCGGAAGTGGGGGCGGCGAAACCGGCGCCGGATATTTTCCTGACGGCGGCACGACGTCTTGGGGTCGCGCCCCGGGATTGCCTGGTATTCGAGGATTCGCCGTTCGGCGTCACTGCAGCCAAAGCGGCAGGAATGACGGCGATTGCGGTCCCGGATGCGGCGATGGCCGACGAAAAATACGCACACGCCGACGGAATTCTTCGTACGTTGAAGGCGTTCAAGCCCAGCGCATGTGGCTTGCCGGCGCTTGAATGGGCGTGATCATTCGATAATCTCTGACACAAAAAAACGCCGGCAATCGATTGCCGGCGTTTTTTTGTGTCAGTCGAGCGGTGTATCAGGCGCCGAAACCACCGTCGATGGTCAGGCTGGCACCGGTGATGTAGCCAGCTTCGGGACCTGCGAGATAAGCGACGAAGCTGGCGATTTCTTCCACGTTGCCGTAACGACCCACGGCCATCAGCGGGATCAGGCTATCAGCGAAGTCGCCGCTGGCGGGGTTCATGTCAGTGTCGACCGGGCCTGGTTGCACGTTGTTGACGGTGATACCCCGCGGGCCAAGGTCGCGAGCCAGGCCTTTGGTCAGGCCGACCAGCGCCGATTTGCTCATGGCGTACGGGCCGCCACCGGCGAAAGGCATGCGCTCGGCATTGGTGCTGCCGATGTTGATGATGCGACCGCCTTCGGTCATGTGGCGGGCGGCTTCCTGGGTGGCGATGAACACGCTGCGTACGTTGATGGCCAGGGTCTGGTCGAAGTCTTCGAGTTTGAAGTCCTCCAGCGGTGCGACGGCCAGGACGCCTGCGTTGTTGACCAGGATGTCCAGGCGGCCGAAGGTCTCGACGGTGGCGTTGACGGCATTGCGAATAGCAACGGCATCGGCGCTGTCGGCCTTGATGGCCAGGGCTTTGCCGCCGGCGGAGATGATGCTGTTTTGCAGGTCTTCGGCTTTGGCGGTAGAGCTGACATAGGTGAAGGCGACGGCTGCGCCTTCTGCGGCCAGGCGTTTGACGATGGCAGCACCGATACCGCGTGAACCGCCTTGAATCAGAGCTACTTTACCGCTGAGGTGTTGAGTGGTCATGTCGATCTCCAGAAGTTCAAGGCAGGCTGCCTTGTTGTCGGAGTCGAGTATCGGCTTCGCATTACCCGGCGGGTAGACCGTGATTGCTATAGTCTGTGTAAACCAGAAGTTTATAGTGGCGCTTATGGAAACCTTCAGCAGTATCGAATGCTTCGTGCGCAGCGCTGAGGTCGGCAGCTTCGCCGAGGCTGCGCGGCGCTTGAGCCTGACGCCTGCTGCGGTGGGCAAGAGCGTCGCCAAGCTGGAGGCGCGGCTCGGTGTGCGTCTGTTCCAGCGCAGCACGCGAAGCCTGACGCTGACCGAGGCCGGCCAGCTGTTTCTCGGCGAAGTCAGCGCCAGCCTGCACACGATCCAGAATGCCGTGGCCAACCTGGCCAGCGCCGAAGGACGTCCGGCGGGAACGCTGAAGGTCAGCATGGGCACGGTGTTCGGGCGCTTGTACATCGTGCCGTTGCTCGGAGAGTTTTTGCGGCGCTTTCCAGCGATCAACCCTGACTGGCATTTCGATAACCGTCAGGTCGACCTGATCGGCCAGGGGTTCGATGCGGCGATTGGTGGTGGATTCGACCTGCCCCAGGGCGTGGTGGCGCGCAAGCTGACGCCCGCCCATCGAGTGCTGGTGGCTTCAACCAAGTATCTGGCAATGCACGAGGCGATCGTCGAACCCGACGACCTCCAGCGCCACGATGGCATCCTGATACGGTCGCCGCAGACGGGGCGCGTGCGTTCCTGGCAATTGACCTGTCGCAACCGGCAACACAGCCCGCTGACGCTCAAGGCGCGAATGACCATGAGCGATTCGGAAGCGGCCTGCGCTGCGGCGACCCAGGATTTGGGCATTGCATTGGTGAGCATGCCGTTCGCCGTGGGCTATCTGGACGCCGGGACCTTGCAGCGGGTGTTGCCCGACTGGTACGTCGACGATGGCAATATCTCCATCTATTACGCCGAGCACAAACTGCTGCCGGGCAAGACCCGGGCGTTTGTCGACTTCATCATTGAACAGTTTGCCGAGCAGGGGTTGGGGCAGCGGTTCAGTGCAGTTTGAGCCCGGCTTGGGACCGAGGGGAGGCCATCGCGGGCAAGCCACGCTCCCACGGAATGATGCAAAAGCCTGTGAGAGCGAGGCTTGCCCGCGAAGATCGATAACGCGGTCTACCGCCCAAACTGCCCAGGCCAACCAATAATGGTCTTCGGCCGCGGCGTCGCATACGTCCGTACTTTCGACGTCGACAACCCCAACCGCACCAGTGATTCGGCAATGGTCACCGCTGCCATCACGCCATCCACCACCGGTACGCCGGTGCGCTGACGAATCTGTTCATCCAGCCCGGCCATGCCGCCACAGCCCAGGCAAATTACCTCGGCCTTGTCCTCGCTCACCGCCAGTTCCGCCTGGCGGACAATCGCCTCCAGCGCACGTTCTGGGTCGGACTCCAGCTCCAGCACCGCCAACCCACTGGCCCGCACCGACGCACAACGATCCCAGAGCCCGGAGAGTTTGAGGCGATCCTCGATCAGCGGCACGGTGCGGTCGAGGGTGGTGACCACCGAATAGGCATGGCCGAGGAACATCGCGGTGCTGGCACCGGCATCGGTGATGTCCACCACCGGCACGTTGAGCAACTCCTGCAAACCTTCGCGGCCGTGCTCGCCGTAGCCGGCCTGGATTACCGCATCGAAGGGCTGATCGTAGGACATGACCCGGTCCATCACGGCGATGGCGGCCAGGTAGCTTTCGAAATTGCCTTCAATCGAGTCGGCGCCGAAATGCGGGGTCAGGCCGATGATTTCCGTGCCGGGCGCGGCCACGGACTGCGCTTGGCGGGCGATGGCCTGGGTAATGGATTCGGTGGTGTTGACGTTGACCACGAGAATTCGCATGGGAGGTCCTTATAGCAAGGTGGTTTGCGGCCCGATGTCACCGGGCCGCCAAGAGGATTAATGGCTGACGTTATCGACCGCGATGGCTTCACCGCTGACATCGGCGTAGTAAGGCTGTCGTTTGGCGATGATCAGGTAGAGCATCCCGGCGATCCCGGCGCCAATCAGCCAGGAGAATGGCGAGACACTGTCGAAACCTGGCACCAGGGCCAGGACAATGGCGATCAAGGCTGCCGGAATGAACGCCGCCACGGCGCGCAAATTAACCCCACGGCTGTAGTAATAATCGCCATCGGGATCTTCGCTGTACAACTGCGGCACGTTGATCCGGCCTTTTCGTACCTGCCAGTAGTCGACCATGATCACCCCGTACAACGGGCCGAGCAGGGCGCCGAGGCCAGACAGGAAATACACGATCACCAGCGGGCTGTTGTAGAGGTTCCACGGCAGGATCAGCACCGCGATGGTCGCGCTGATCAGCCCGGCGCGGCGGAAGGTCAGGTATTTGGGCGCCAGATTGCTCAGGACAAAGGCCGGGGCCACGAAGTTGGCCATGATGTTCACTGCCACGGTGACAATCAGGAACGCCAGGCAACCGAGTACCAGAAAGAAGGTATTGGGAATCGACGCGATGATCTCGGTCGGGCTTTCGATGATCCGGCCATTGATCTGAAATTGCGCCCCGCACAGCAGGACGGTGATCCCGGCGAATACCAGAATGTTGACGGGCAGGCCCCAGAAATTTCCGACCCGGATGGTCTTGCGGCAGGGAGAAGAGCGGGCGAAGTCGCAGAAATTCAGGATTAGCGTGCCGTAGATCGACAGCCACAAGGCGCCGCCGGCAAAGATATTGCGCCACATCTCACCGCCACTCAGCGGTTCACGAATCGACCAGGCGATGGTGGCGTTGGCCTGGAAGTACATCCAGCCGGCGAGGGCGGCGACGGTCAACAAAATCACCGGGCCGGCAAACGCCTCGTAGCGTCGCACCATTTCCATGCCATAGGCCAGGATCGCCAACTGCACGAACCAGATCGCCACGAAACACACCCAGCCCAGGCTCGACAGCCCGAGTATCGAATTGTGGTCGTAATCGGCGAGTCCGGGATGCACCGCCGTCAGCAATACGCGAAAGACCACTGACGCCAGATACGTCTGAATTCCGAACCAGGCAATGGCGATAACGGCGCGAATCAATGCAGGAATCTGCGCGCCATGGATGCCGAAACTGATCCGGCTGATCACCGGAAACGGCACCCCGGTTTTCTGGCCCATGTAACCGGAAAGGTTCATGAAGCAATACACCAGCGCCGCACCGATTCCCAGGGACAGCAGAATCTGCCAGCCGCTCAGGCCCAGTGCATACAAGCCAATGGCAAAGGAGTAGTTGGCAATGTTGTGCACATCGTTTGTCCACAGGGCAAAGATGCTGTAACGGCCCCAGCGCCGACCTTCGGCCTTGGTCGGCGCGAGGTCCTTGTTGTGCAGGCGGGGGCTGAGCACGACGGGTGGTTGAAACGTTTGATCGTGAATCACGGAGGTAGAAAGAGGAGAGGGCAGATCCAGCGCAATATTGTTATTGGGGAGGCTAGTACGCATTCCGGCAGGCTCCTGAAGCTCGTTGCCGCGATGACTGTGCATGAGCGTGGGCTCGACAAATCTTCGTCGCGGGTGGGAGAGCATCATTGGTTACGGGGCATCTGCAGCCTGTACGGGATAGGGCGCTTCAGGCTTGCGGATCTAAAGTGTGTGTATGTTTTTGTATTTATTGTATACAAAACATGTGTTCACTTAAGCCAGATATGTGCCAGTCGGTGATCTATAAAATTTAAGGCTAATTTCGTTTTGTTATTGAATGAAGATAAGTAGTTGAAAAAAAGACGATATAAATTGACCGATTGAACAGGTATTTATTTTGGGCGGGGTTTTGTCGGAGTGTTCGACTGAGGAAGTCAGGACAGGGGAATGTAACTTTTTGGGGCACTGAAACTAAAAGTGCACACAGATATGGCACTTATGGTGACATTTCTGTGTACACTTTTTTAAAGTAAAACCATCACAGGCTTCGCCAGCTCCTGCAGGAGCTGCTACGGGCTGCGATCTTTTAAGCTTTGGACTTGCTGATGATGTTCCCGGCATGCAGCCCGCATTCTTTCTGCGTGGCTTCTTCCCACCACCAACGACCTTCGCGCTCATGCTGGTTCGGCAGCACCGGACGGGTGCAAGGCTCGCAACCAATGCTGATGAATCCGCGTTCATGCAGGCTGTTGTACGGCAGCTCCAGCATGCGGATGTAACCCCAGATCTCTTCGCTGGTCATCTGTGCCAACGGGTTGAACTTGTACAGGGTACGTTCCGGGGTGGAAAACGCGGTGTCGATTTCCAGCACCGCGACGGCGCTGCGTGTGCCCGGGCTCTGGTCCCGACGCTGGCCGGTGGCCCAGGCGGTCACGCCAGACAGTTTGCGACGCAGCGGCTCGATCTTGCGAATGCCGCAGCATTCGCCATGGCCATCCTTGTAGAAACTGAACAGGCCCTTTTCCTTCACGAAAGGTTCGAGCTTGCTGTAGTCCGGCGACACCACTTCGATATCGATCTTGTAGTGCTCGCGCACCTGCTCGATGAAGCGGTAGGTCTCGGGGTGCAAGCGGCCGGTGTCGAGGCTGAACACTTTGACGTTCTTGTTCAGCTTCCAGGCCATGTCCACCAGCACCACATCCTCGGCGCCGCTGAAAGATATCCACAGGTCATCGCCGAACTCGGCAAACGCGAGTTTCAGGATGTCCTGGGCGGATTTGTTGGCATAGGTCGTGGCGAGTTCCACGACATCGAACGATGGGCTCATCAGGGCGGCTTCCTACAGGTCGGTGGCGCTGGGCGCTCTATATGCGTCGATGGTAACAAAATCCTGCGGTGGCTGGCGCGTCCTCTGCGTTGCACGGAGGGGGGCGAGTCGCTAGAGTTCGGCAGTCCTTTTGCTCGCTCGACTCATAAATAATACTAATGGGAGTGTCTTGTGGAAATTGCCTGTCTGGATCTTGAAGGTGTGCTGGTCCCGGAAATCTGGATCGCCTTTGCCGAAAAAACCGGGATCGAGTCCCTCCGGGCCACCACTCGGGACATTCCCGACTACGACGTGTTGATGAAGCAGCGCCTGCGGATTCTCGACGAGCACGGCCTGAAGCTATCTGATATCCAGGAAGTGATTGCCACGCTCAAGCCTCTGGAAGGCGCCAGCGAATTTGTCGACTGGCTGCGTGAGCGTTTTCAGGTGGTGATTTTGTCGGACACCTTTTACGAGTTTTCCCAGCCGCTGATGCGTCAACTGGGCTTCCCGACGTTGCTTTGCCATCGTCTGATTACTGACGATGCCGGTCGGGTCACGGGCTATCAGTTGCGTCAGAAAGATCCCAAGCGTCAGTCGGTTTTGGCGTTCAAGAGCCTCTACTACCGAGTGATCGCGGCGGGGGATTCCTACAACGACACGACGATGCTGGGCGAGGCGGATGCCGGGATTCTGTTCCATGCGCCGGACAATGTGATTCGCGAGTTCCCGCAGTTCCCGGCGGTGCACAGCTTTGCCGAGTTGAAGCAGGAGTTCATTAAGGCCTCGAACCGCAATCTGAACCTGTAAACCCGATCCCTGTAGGAGCTGCCGCAGGCTGCGATCTTTTGATTTTGCTTTTAAAACAAGATCAAAAG
>NZ_JBGLZF010000055.1:0-32881 GCF_047304405.1 Pseudomonas sp. Pseusp11 | reverse complement strand
TTTTTCAAAAAATTTCTTCTCCCGCCCGTTACCCGGGGCGAAAAATTCCCGGGGGGGCTACCCCCGCGGGGGGTGTTTCCCGGGGGGGGGGGGGGTTAGCCCCCCCCGGTTCGTTTTTGGAAACCACATGAAAATTCTGATCGTTGGGCCCAGTTGGGTCGGTGACATGGTGATGGCGCAGACACTTTTTCAGTGTCTCAAACAACGCCACCCGCAGTGCGAAATCGACGTGCTGGCCCCCGAGTGGAGCCGGCCGATCCTCGAGCGCATGCCCGAAGTACGCCAGGCCTTGAGCTTCCCGCTCGGCCACGGCGTGCTGGAGCTGGCGACGCGTCGGCGCATCGGTAAATCCCTGGCCGGTCAGTACGACCAGGCCATCCTGCTGCCCAATTCGCTGAAATCGGCCCTGGTGCCGTTTTTTGCCGGCATCCCGAAACGCACCGGCTGGCGTGGCGAGTTCCGCTACGGCCTGCTCAATGATGTGCGCACGCTCGACAAAGAGCGTTATCCGTTGATGATCGAGCGCTTCATGGCCCTGGCCTATGAGCCTGGCATCGAGCTGCCGAAACCTTATCCACGGCCGAGCCTGCAGATCGACCCGGTGACCCGCGACGGCGCACTGGCCAAGTTCGGTCTGGCCCTTGACCGTCCGGTGTTGGCGCTGTGCCCCGGCGCCGAGTTCGGCGAGTCCAAGCGCTGGCCGTCCGAGCACTATGCCAAGGTCGCCGAGGCGAAGATTCGTGAAGGCTGGCAAGTCTGGCTGTTCGGCTCGAAAAACGATCACGCGGTGGGTGAAGACATTCGTGGGCGGTTGATTCCGGGGCTGCGTGAAGAGTCGGTGAACCTCAGTGGCGGCACTTCCCTGGCCGAGGCCATCGATCTGCTGTCCTGCGCCGACGCGGTGGTCTCTAACGACTCCGGTCTGATGCACGTGGCCGCCGCGCTGAACCGCCCCTTGGTGGCGGTGTACGGCTCGACGTCGCCGGGCTTCACGCCGCCGCTGGCCGAGCACGTCGAGATCGTGCGCCTGGGTATCGAATGCAGTCCGTGCTTCGATCGCACCTGCCGTTTCGGTCATTACAACTGCTTGCGCCAGCTCATGCCCAAAGCGGTGAACGAAGCCTTGCAGCGGTTGCTGGGCACTGTGGTCGAGGTCAAATAGTTTGCGGGTACTGTTGATCAAGACTTCTTCGCTGGGCGACGTGATTCACGCGTTGCCAGCGTTGACCGATGCGGCGCGGGCGATCCCCGGCATCAAGTTCGACTGGGTGGTGGAAGAAGGTTTCGCCGAGATCCCGACCTGGCACCCGGCCGTGGGCAAGGTGATTCCGGTGGCGATCCGTCGCTGGCGCAAGAACATCTGGCAGACCATCAAGAGTGGCGAGTGGAAGCGCTTCAAGCAAAGCGTTCGCGCGACCAAATACGACTTGGTGATCGATGCTCAGGGCCTGCTGAAAAGTGCGTTGCTGACTCGCTATGCCAAAGCACCGGTGGCCGGGCTGGACAAGAATTCGGCCCGCGAACCGATCGCCGCGCGCTTCTATTCCCGACGTCTGGCCGTGGCCCGTGGGCAGCACGCGGTTGAACGAGTGCGTCAGCTGTTCGCGTTGGCCCTGGGTTACGACCTGCCCAAAGGCCTGGGTGATTACGGCCTGAACGTCGAGCGGCTGGTGGAATTGCCGCGCAAGAATCCGTACGTGGTGTTTCTCCACGGCACCACCTGGGACACCAAGCACTGGCCCGAAGCCTATTGGCGCGAGCTGGCCGAGCGGGTGGGGTATCTCGGCGTGGCGGTGAAGCTGCCGTGGGGCAGCCCGGTCGAAAAGGCCCGCGCCGAGCGCATCGCCAAAGACATGAAACACGTCGAAGTGCTGCCCAAGCTGAACCTGGCGGGTGTCGGCAAAGTCCTGGCCGGCGCGCAAGCGTGCGTGGCGGTGGACACCGGTCTCGGTCACCTGGCCGCGGCGCTGGACGTGCCGACCCTGTCACTGTTCGGCCCGACCAATCCGGGCCTGACCGGCGCCTATGGCAAATCGCAGATTCACATGGCCAGCGACTTCCCTTGCGCACCGTGCCTGCAAAAGAAATGCACCTATCAACCGACGGCCGACGATGCCCGTCGGTTTGACCTGAAGCGCGAGTGGCCCCTGTGCTTCACGCGTCTGAATCCCGAGCGTGTCGCGAGCCGACTGAGCACGTTGTTACTGGCTGAGGAGCTGCGCTGATGCAATTGGCATTTGTCCTGTACAAGTACTTTCCCTTTGGCGGCTTGCAGCGTGACTTCATGCGCATCGCCCTTGAATGCCAGCAGCGCGGCCATCAAATTCGTGTCTACACGTTGATCTGGGAGGGCGACATCCCTCCGGGCTTCGAAGTGTTGGTGGCGCCGGTCAAGGCGTTCTTCAATCATCGGCGCAACGAGAAACTCACCGAATGGATGGAGGCCGATCTGGCCAAGCGTCCGGTAGACCGCCTGATCGGTTTCAACAAAATGCCGGGCCTGGACGTTTACTACGCCGCCGACGGCTGCTTCGAAGACAAGGCGCAAAACCTGCGCAACTCGCTGTACCGTCGTTGGGGGCGCTACCGACACTTCGCCGAGTACGAGCGCGCGGTGTTCGCCAAGGACGCCAAGACCGACGTGCTGATGATTTCTGAAGTCCAACAGCCGCTGTTCATCAAGCATTACGACACACCGCTGGCGCGCTTCCATTTGCTGCCACCGGGCATTGCCCAGGACCGTCGTCGCCCCGTGAACGCGGATGAAATTCGCGCCGGGTTCCGCGCCGAATTCAACCTGAAGGACGATGAGCTGCTGCTGGTACAGATCGGTTCCGGGTTCAAGACCAAAGGCGTGGACCGTAGCCTCAAGGCACTGGTCGCGCTGCCAACCGAGCTGAAAAAACGCACCCGGCTGTTTGTAATTGGCCAGGACGACCCCAAAGTATTCCAATTGCAGAGCGCCACATTGGGGCTCGGCGACAACGTGCAATTCCTCAAGGGGCGCAGCGATATCCCGCGCTTCCTGCTCGGTGCCGATCTGCTGATCCACCCGGCGTACAACGAAAACACCGGGACGGTATTGCTTGAAGCCCTGGTAGCCGGTTTGCCGGTGCTGGTGAGCGCAGTGTGCGGTTATGCCCATTACATCGCCGAGGCCGACGCGGGTCTGGTGCTGGACGAACCCTTCGATCAGGCGCAACTGACTCAGTACCTGACCGGCATGTTGAACGACACTGATGCACGGGCGGCCTGGAGCCGCAACGGTCTGGCCTTCGCCGAGACGGCCGACCTCTACAGCATGCCGCAGCACGCGGCCGATGTGATTCTGGCGGAGCACGCTTAATGAAGTTGATGCTGGCTGAACCGTTCAAGAGCCTCTGGGCCGGACGCGACCCGTTCGCCGAAGTCGAGGGCCTCAAGGGCGAGGTGTACCGCGAGCTCGAAGCGCGCCGGACACTGCGAACTGAAGTGGACGGCCACGGGTACTTCGTGAAGATCCACCGGGGCATCGGCTGGAGTGAGATTTTCAAGAACCTGCTGACCGCCAAGCTGCCGGTGCTGGGCGCGGGCCAGGAGTGGAAGGCCATTGAGCGCCTGCAAGAAGTCGGCGTGCCTACCATGACTGCCGTCGCTTATGGCGAAAAGGGCAGCAACCCGGCGGATCAGCATTCGTTCATCGTCACTGAAGAATTGGCGCCCACCGTCAGCCTTGAAGATTTCAGCATCGACTGGGTCAAGCACCCGCCGGAGCCAAAGCTCAAGCGCGCCCTGATCGCCGAAGTCGCGCGCATGACCGGCATGATGCACCGCGCCGGGGTTAACCATCGCGACTGCTACATCTGCCACTTCCTGCTGCACACCGATAAGCCGGTGACCTGCGATGACCTCAAGTTGTCGGTGATCGACCTGCACCGCGCCCAGGCCCGCCCGACGATTACCCGGCGCTGGCGCAACAAGGACCTGGCAGCGCTATATTTTTCGGCGCTGGAGATCGGCCTGACCCGTCGTGACAAGCTGCGTTTCCTCAAGGGGTACTTTCAGCAGCCTCTGCGCCAGATTCTGGTAGAAGAAGCCGGGTTACTGGCGTGGCTCGAAGGCAAGGCCAACAAGCTCTATGAGCGTAAACAGCGCTACGGGGATGCGCTCTGATGTCGGGTTGGACACTGGAGCCGGCTTACAGCGATCTGGCAGAAGATTTCGGCAGTCTTGATGCGGTGTTTGCCCTCGAGGGCGAGCAACTGACCCATGATCCGCTGTCTGAAGTTATTCGCGTCCAGCGCAAAGGCGTCAACTATTACGTAAAACGCTACGTCAGTGCCGGCAAAGGCCTGCGACGCTACCTGGGAAAGCCTCGGGTCAAGGCCGAATGGCAGAACCTCAAGCGTTTCGCCAAGTGGGGCATTCCTACCGCAGAGGTTGTGGCCTGGGGGTTGGAGCGGCACGGTGTGACGTACGCTCGTGGGGCAATGATCACTCGCGAACTGCCGCATACCGAAGACTTGTCGGTCCTGGCTAATCGGCATGATCCGAAACTGGCGGACCGCGCCTGGGTTGATACCGTCAGTCGCCAATTGGCCGGTTACACCCGGACCATGCACGACAACCGTTTCACTCATAATGATTTGAAGTGGCGCAACCTGTTGGTCGACGATGAGGCCCGGCTGTTCCTGATCGATTGCCCCAATGGCGATTTCTGGCGCGGCTTCTGGCTCAAATACCGCATCACCAAAGACCTGGCCTGCCTCGACAAGGTCGCCAAGTATCACCTGTCGGCCACCCAGCGCCTGCGCTTTTACCTGCAATACCGCCAATGCGCCCGGCTCGATGCCGCGGACAAGAAACGCATTCGGCACGTGGTGAGATTTTTTGAGGGACGCGAATGACTGATTTTCTGGCTGCTGAAGACCGTGCGCTGTTCGAGCGTCATGGTCTCGGCACCTTCGACGCACTTTGGGTCAAACAGCTCGACGCGGTGGACGAGCCCAACACCGGCCGGGGTGGCTGGAGCAGTGTGTTTCGGCTGGATCTGGACGGTCATGGCTACTACCTCAAGCGCCAGAGCAACTACCTGACGCGCTCCCGGCATTCGCCCTTTGGCGAGCCGAGCTTTGCCCGTGAATTTCGTAACATCAGTCGTTATCGGACACTGGGGATTCCGGCGCTGCAGGCGGCGTTTTTTGGTGAGCGCAAGGTCGACGGCGAAGTTCGGGCGATTCTGCTGACTCACGCGCTGGACGGTTGGGATGATCTGGATTCGCTGTTGCAGCGCTGGTCGGAGCTGAGCGAGATACAGCACTCGGCCATTCTCAAGGCCTGTGGGCAACTGGCGCGACGCCTGCACGGCAGGCGCCAGGTCCACGGTTGCTTCTACCCCAAGCACATTTTTCTTCAGGCCACCGGCGACGGCTATCAGGCGCAATTGATCGACCTGGAAAAGACCCGGCCGCTGTTTTTCGGCCGGCGTGATCGGATCAAGGATCTGGAGCCGTTGCTGCGCCGGGCGCCGGAATGGAGCGACAGCCAGCTGCGCGAATTGTTGGCGGTTTATCTGGATCAGCCGCTGAACAGTTCGCGGGTGGACCGTTGGGTATCGCGCCTGAGTGCGCGGCGCAGTAACAAGGAGACGCGTTGATGCGTTTGTCCGAACTGAAAAACGCCGGCCGCAGCCCGAGCCTGCCGCTGAGCATTCCACTGGCCGATGCCGCGGGGCCTGCCGATTTGCAGCTGCTGAGTCTGCTGCGGGTGTTGCCGGGGCAGCGTTATGTGGGGGCTGGCGTCTGGCGCGGCCGGCCGGTGCTGGCCAAGTTACTGGTCGGTGGCAAAGCGGCGCGGCATTTTCAACGTGAACTGGACGGCGTGCGTTTGCTGGCCGCTCAGGGGCTGACCACGCCGTTGTTATTGGCCGATGGCCTCAAGGACGGCGAGGGCGGTTGGCTGTTGTTCGATTTCCTTGAGGGTGCCGAGAGCCTGGGGGATGCCTGGAAGCAGGTCGAACACTTGCCCGCATTGGCGGATGAACAATCCGCGGTGCTGGCTGAGGCGTTGGGTGCCATCGGCCAACTGCACAGCAAAGGCCTGTGGCAGGAGGACCTGCACCTGGACAACCTGCTGCGCCATGGCGGTCAGTTGTATTTGATCGATGGCGCCGGGATCTGCGTCGAAACGGCGGGCAAGCCGCTGTCGCAACAGAAAGTCCTGGAAAACCTCGGGGTGTTTTTCGCCCAGTTGCCCAAAGCGTTGGAACCCTTCACCGAAGAGTTGCTGGTGTATTACCTGCTGAGTAACGGCGAACACGCGTTGCCGATGGAGGCGTTGCAAAAACAGATCGACAAGGTCCGTCGCTGGCGTTTGAAGGACTTTCTGATCAAGGTCGGCCGCGAATGCACGCTGTTCAGCGTCCAGCGTGGTGCGTTCGGCTTGCGGGCGATTTGCCGTGAGGAAGAGGCTGCGATGCTGCCGGTGCTGGCACAGGCCGATGCCTTGCTCGATCAGGGGCATCTGTACAAGACCGGCGGCGCGGCGAGCGTCGGCAAGGTCGAGGTGGCCGGGCGCACATTGGTGGTCAAGCGTTACAACATCAAAGGCTTTACCCACTGGCTCAAGCGTTTCTGGCGCCCGAGCCGCGCCTGGCATTCATGGCGCGAAGGCAATCGCCTGGCGTTCCTCGGTATTGCCACGCCAAAACCATTGGCGTTGCTGGAGAAGCGTTTTCTCTGGCTGCGCAGCCGGGCGTACCTGGTGACCGAGTATTTGCCGGGGCCGGACATCATCGAGCGCTTTGCACCGTACGTTGAGAGCGGGGATGCGCCAGAGGCTGAGCTGCAGGCTCTGGATTACCTGTTCGCCGAACTGATTGGCGAGCGGATCAGCCATGGCGATTTCAAAGGCCATAACCTGTTCTGGCAACAGGATCGCTGGGCGCTGATCGACCTGGATTCGATGTGTCAGCATGGTTCGCTCAGCAGCTTTGCCCCCGCATATGCGCGGGATCGGGCGCGGTTCATGCGCAACTGGCCCGAGAGCAGTGCGCTGTACCAAGTGATTGATCAGCGTCTGCCCAAAGATATTTCTAGCGCTACTTGAAGCGGGTCTTCGACCCCATCGCGGGCTTGCCCGCGATGGCGCCAGATCAGTCTCCCGAGATCTGGCGGACAAGTTCTTGTGAATTGTCCTACATGATCTGCAGAGCCCATGAACTGTGCCCTGAATAGCCACGATGCTAGTTTGCCTGACGTTCTCGGAGGGCAGATTTTGACGATAAAAATGGCTGTGATGTTGAGCTCTTTTTCACTGACGCTGTCTGGCTGCGGGACCGCTGTCACGGTGCTGCAGGATGACGAAGAGGCCGCCCGAGGCCTCAGAAAGCAAAAGACCTACTGTCAGTCCATTCCTCGCATCTACAGCGGTATGGCGCACGACTTTTGCCTCTTGCACGCGCCGCCCGATCCCACGGGTATTCTGGTGCCGTTCGTATTGCTGGATTTGACCCTTTCGGGTGTATTCGACACGTTTTTTTTGCCCTATACGATTTACCGGCAGGCTGCCGCCGGAAATGTCAGGATTTACTGGCGGCCGGGTCGCGGATGAGCAAAGGCGAACGCTTGGGCTCGACGTCATCTTCACGGCACCGATAAGGGCAGGGTCATTCCCGCCACGTTTACGCTATAATCCCGCCCTTTAGCTGTCTCTCGCCCCTTGCGAGGGCACATTAATTTTTGAGGCGCGTTGCGCCTGCATGCAGACTAAAGAGGCTAGACCCCTGTGGCATTGACGATTCTTGGCCTGTCCGGCGCCCTTAGCCATGATCCTTCCGCAGCCTTGTACATCGACGGCAAGCTGGTCGCGGCGGCTGAAGAAGAGCGTTTCGTGCGTGATAAACATGCAAAGAACCGCATGCCTTACGAATCGGCGAAATTCTGCCTCGAGCAGGCTGGCATCAAGCCATCCGACGTTGACGTGGTGGCGATTCCATTCGCACCGATTAGCCTGTTCGGCAAGGCTCGCTGGCACTACGCCAAGCGCTACTGGTACGCCCCGGACCGCGCCCTCGATGCGATCCTGATGGGTAACCGTCGCTACAAGCGCTATCGCAACAAGATTGTCTGGTGCCTCGAGCAATTGGGTTTCGATCCGAAAAAGATCAAGATCGAGCCGGTCGAGCACCACTTGGCCCACGCCTCCAGCGCCTACCACTGCTCCGGTTTCAAAGAGAAAACCGCGATCCTGGGGATCGACGGCAAGGGCGAATACGCCACGACTTTCTTCGGTTATGGCGAAAACGGCAAGATCCACAAGATCAAGGAATTTTTCGATCCGGACTCCCTCGGCGGCCTGTACGGCGCGATCACCGAGTTCCTCGGCTTCGAAATGCTCGACGGTGAGTTCAAGGTCATGGGCATGGCGCCGTACGGCGACGCCAGCAAATACGATTTTTCCCGTCTGGCCTCGTTCGAGAACGGCGAACTGGTGATCAATACCGACTACGCCAACGTCATCGGCCTGCGTCGTTATAAAGAGAAGGGCAAGGGTTTCTACTTCTCGCCGAAGCTGATCGAGTGGCTGGGGCCGAAGCGCGAAGGCGATATCGCCGACGAGCCGTACATCCACTACGCCGCCAGCATGCAAGCGCTGTTCGAGAAACTGGCGTTGCAGATGATCGACCATTACCTGGGCGATGTGCTCAAGGAAACCGGCAAGCTGGCCTTCGCCGGTGGTTGTGCGTTGAACGTCAAGCTGAACCAGAAAATCATCGCCCGCGACGACATCAAAGAATTGTTCGTCCAGCCTGCGTCCGGCGATGCCGGTACCGCGGTGGGTGCGGCGGCTTACGTGTCTCATGCTCGTGGTGTACCGGTCGAGAAGATGGAGCACGTCTACCTCGGCCCGTCCTACAGCAACGAAGACGTGATCGCGGCCTGCGCCCGTCACGCCGACAAGCCAAAGTGGCGCAAGCTCGACAATATGCCGGAGCAGATCGCCAAAATCATGGTCGATGGCAACCCGGTGGCCTGGTTCCAGGGCCGCATGGAGTTCGGTCCGCGTGCCTTGGGCGGCCGTTCGATCATTGGCTGCCCGAGCGTGGCCGGTGTGGCGGACCGTATCAACCATCAGATCAAGTTCCGCGAGCGCTGGAGGCCTTTCTGCCCGTCGATGCTCGACACCGTTGCGCCGCAAATGATCAAGATCGATCACCCGGCACCGTTCATGACCTTCACCTTCGAAGTGGCTGAAGAGTGGAAAACCCGCGTACCGGAAGTCGTCCACGAAGACGGCACATCCCGGGCCCAGGTGCTCAAGCGCGAATACAACCCGCGCTACTACGACATGATGAAGGCGCTGGAAGTGCTGACCGGCAACGGTGTGTCGCTGAACACTTCGCTCAACCGTCGTGGCGAGCCGATGATCTGCTCGCCGACCGATGCCTTGAATATGTTCTTTGGTTCCGACCTGCAGTACCTGATCATGGAAGACATTCTGGTGGTCAAAGAAGGCGCGGACGCTTATGACTCGCTCGGCTGAACGCCATGTGCTGCAGTTCTGTCACGGCTATGACGGGCCGTTTCTGGACTGCGCCCGGCAGTACGCCAGCCTGTTCGCGGGGACCGGTTATCGCGTGACCACGGTGTTTCTGACCGGGGCTGCAGATAGCCAAGTCGCCGCGAGCTGCGCGTCCGACGAAGTGCTGTTCATGGAATACAGCTCCAAGGCCATTCGTGGCCTGAAGCTGGGCGCCATCGGCGATCTGCGCAAGATCGCCGCCTCGCGCAATTTCAGTTTCTGTATTGCTCACCGTTTCAAACCGATCTACATCGCCTTGCTCGGCACTTCGTTGCCGGTCATTGGCGTGCATCACGCGTTTGGCGATTACCAGCGCAGCACACGCAAACTGTTCGCGCATATTTTCCGCAAGCGCCTGAGCCTGCTCGGGGTTTCCGATGCGGTGCGTGACGACATGCGCCGTTGCTTGCCGAAATGGCCGCAGGCGCGGATTCAGACGCTCTATAACCGGATTGATGTGCAGGCGTTGCAGGCCAGTCAGGTATCGGTTCGCGAGGCCCGGGAAACCCTCGGTCTGTCGATGGATGCCTGGATTGTCGGCAACGTTGGGCGCCTGCATCCGGACAAGGATCAGAATACGCTGCTGCATGGTTTTGCCACGGCATTGCCGGGGTTGCCGGCAAACAGTCAGTTGGTGATTCTGGGCAGCGGTCGGCTGGAGCAGAACCTCAAGGACCTGGCGCGTGAACTGGGTATCGGCGATCGCGTGCTGTTCCTCGGCCAGGTGCCCGAGGCGCGTCGCTACTTCCGCGCTTTCGATGTGTTTGCCTTGAGTTCCGATCACGAACCGTTCGGCATGGTATTGCTGGAGGCCATGGCCGCCGGTGTGCCGCTGCTCGCCACCGCGAGCGGCGGTGCCCGGGAAGTGGTCGAAGGCGTGGGCATTCTGTTTCCGCTGGGGGATGCCGGACACCTGGCTCAGGGGCTGCAACATCTGGCCGCGATGGATGAGCAGCAACGCCGCCAGTGCGCCGAGCTAATGTTCGACCGCTTGCGTGAGCGCTTCTCCGATCGCGCGGTGCGCGATGCTTTCTGGCATTTGCCGCACGTCACCGAACTGGCACCGAGGGGCTAATGCTCAACCGACTTCAAGGCTGGCGTGAGCGTGGCTGGGCGCAGGTCGACGCCTCGACTTATGCACAAACCTGGCAACGTTTTGGCGGCAGCGTCGCGACCCATCCCCTGGTAGTCGAACGTCTGGCACAGTTGGCCGACATTCCGGTGCGCTACCTGGCTTGGGAGCAGGACGGCGAAGTGAAAGCCGCCATCCCAACCTGGGGGCGCGACCTGGCGCTGTCCAAGGACGTGCTCAAGCGCACAGGTAAAAAGGGCCTGTTCGACCTCGGCAATGCCGAACTGATCCTCCCGGCCGCCGCCGATGCCCAGGCACCGCTGCGCCATCGGGGGCGTTACCTGTCGGCGCTGAGCGAAGGTCGTTTTACCGGTATCAAGCTGCAGACAGAACAACTGGCGCTGGCCCGCACGCCTGAAGAATTGTCGAAAAAGTTTCGCTACAACCAGCGCCGCGAGTTGCGTCTGCTGGAAGAGGCGGGCGGCGTGGTGCGGCCGGTTACCGAGTTTTCCAGCAGTGAACTGGCTGCGATCTATTGCGACCTGTTCCAGCGTCGCTGGGGCTTTCCGGCCACCGGTGCCGAGCGCATGGGCGAGGTGATCGAGTTGTTGCGCGAGTTGCTGATCGGCTCGGTGATTTTCCTCAACGACGCACCGATAGCGACTCAACTGGTGTACCGCGTCGAGGCGCCGGAATGGATCAGCGTCGAATACGTCAACGGTGGTGTCGATCCCGAGACCCGTGAATTCAGCCCCGGCAGCGTGCTGAGCTTCCTCAACACCCAAAGCGCCTGGGAACATGCTCGTGCGTTGGATAAGCCCCTGCGGTTTTCCTTTGGTCGAACCGACCGTGAGTACAAGGACCGTTGGTGCAATTCTGTGCCGGTCTTCACGGTATGAGCCAACCCATGAGCCGCAAACAGCAACTGCTCAAGCGCCATCGGCGCAACAAACGCATCGGCCTGTTGATTGCGTTGATGTTGCTGATCGCGATCGGTGTGCTGGTGGCCTGGTGGCTGCCGCTGGTGCTTGCGGTGCTGGGCTGGATCGCCCATGAGGCGTGGTTTGCGGACCATCTGTTTTATTCCCCCCAGGACGATTACCAATACAGCTTCCCGCCGTATACCCCGCAACCCAAGATTCATCTGGACGGTGAACGGCTACGGCTGGATGAGGGCGTCATGCTGGTCGATGACGCCACGCTGATACTGGCGCTGAGGGTGAAAAGTACTTGGCTGGGGCGCTTTATCGATCCGGTGGTCGAGTTGCTGGGGGGCGATAATCCCGACCGGCAAACTTTCGAGCGCGGTGTAAACGGGCTGCGTTATCTCAATCTCAGTGGTCAGGCAAGCGTGTTGTCGCAAGGTGAGTTGCGTCTGCGTGGGCGTTTCTGCCGATTGCTCGGCGAGCCCGTGCTCTGGGCGTTCGAGCAACCGGACTACCGCCGTCAGCGAGTGATGGTGATTGCTCCCCATGCCGACGACGCAGAGTTGGCCGCCTACGGTCTGTACAGCCAGGCTGACGAAGCTTGGATCGTCACCCTGACCGCCGGTGAAATCGAAGCCGAACATTATCGACAGATGGGTCTGAGCACAATCGAGGCGGCTCGCCTCAAAGGCCGTTTGCGGGCCTGGGATAGCATCGCTGTACCGCGCTGGGCCGGGGTGCCTGAAGCCCATTGCGTGCAGTTGGGGTATTTTTGCCTGCAACTGGCGGCGATGCAGGCGGCGCCGGCCACGCCGGTGGGTTCGCGCGAAGCGGATTTGAGTGACACCCGGTTGTTTCGTCAGTTGAATCCATTTGCCCTGCCGGGCGATGTCGACGGCGCGCCGACCTGGAACAATTTGCTGGCCGATCTGCGTGAACTGTTGCTGAGGGCGCGTCCGCAAGTGATCGTATTGCCGCACCCGACCCTCGACCCGCACCCGGATCACATCTGTGCCCAGGCAGCGGTTCTCGAAGCGTTGAGCGGGCTGGAGTGGCAGCCGACCACCGTGCTTGGCTATGCCAACCATCTGCATGACAATGATCGTTGGCCGATGGGTGATGCGGGTCATGGCATCGCCCTGCCGCCGACGTTCGATTTGGCAACGGCGATGCAGCCCTGTTGCCTGACGATGCCTTTGGCGCGTCAGCGTGATAAAGCGATGGCGTTGGGCATGATGCACGACCTGCAACCGCTCATGCCGTTCAAGCGACGTTTGCGGCGGTTGATACAGTGGCTGCTGGCCAGTAGAGTGCCACCCGTCTATGGAGAGAACGAGTTCTTTCGCAAGGCGGTCAGGCGGCACGAGTTGTTCTGGGTTCTGAAGCATGGTGAAACATCTGTGAGGCAGAAATGAAGTATCGCGGCCCCTAGCATGGCGGCGTATCCAAGCAGTAGTGAGTATTTCTGTGATCAATCCATGCCCGCGTATCCTGTTCCTGATTCCGTATTTCGGTCATTGGCCGTTCTGGATGCCGTTTTTCCTCGAGAGTTGCCGACGCAACGCCGATATCGACTGGCTGCTGTTCAGTGATTGCGGCACTCCCGAGAACCTGCCGCCCAACGTGACTGTTGAAGCCATGAGTTTCAGCGAGTACTGCGCGCTGGTGTCACGGCGGTTGAATATCGACTTTGTGCCGGACGCGCCTTACAAGCTCTGCGACATCAAGCCGGCCCTGGGGCATATCCATGTCGACCGCCTGCAAGGCTATGATTTCTGGGCGTTCGGCGATATTGATCTGGTATTTGGTGATCTGCGACGTTATTTCACCGCTGATCGGTTGGCCAGTTATGACCTGTTCTCCACCCACGAGCGGCGGGTGGCAGGCCATCTCTGTTTGATGCGCAACACTGCCCGCAAACGTGAGTTGTTCATGCAGATCAAGGACTGGCAAACACGCTTTACCGATCAGGCGCATCACGCGCTGGATGAAGGCGCATTCAGTCGGATCTTCCTCTGGCGCAAGAATTTCCCCGAGCCACTGTTCTCCCTGGTGGGCAAGCTCAATCCGTGGCGTCGCCGCAGCGAATTCACCGAGGCGTTCAGTACCCCGGGCGGTTGCATCAAGTGGCACGACGGCACGGATGATTTTCCGCATCGCTGGTATTGGCGCGATGGTTGTTTGAGTAACGATCGTGATGGCGATCGTCGGTTTCCGTATTTCCACTTTGTCTGCTGGAAACGCAACGAGTGGTCACGGTTGTCCCCACCCGATCCAGCCGAGATCAGGCGCCTTGCCGCCGAGCCGGCCTGGGTCATCGATGCGACTGGTTTTCACCGGGGAGAGTTATGAGTCAACGGTCAAAGGTTCTGCAGTTGCAGCCTGACTACAACGTCAAAGCCCATGATTTTGCCGACCTCGCGGAGCAGATCGTCAAGGCCCTGCCGAGTGATCGCTATGAAGTGACCGCGGCGTTCCTGCGCGGCAAGCCAGGGCCTGGCGAGGCAGTGAGTCGCGCCGATCGTTCGGTATATTTCGAGTTTTCCGACAAGTCCCTCAAGGGCATGCGCCTGCGCGCCATGTGGCAGCTGTACAAGTTCTGCCGCACAGAAAAATTCGACGTGGTGATTTGCAATCGCTTCAAACCGGTGAACATGATGCTGGCGCTCAACCGTTGGTTGAAAGTACCGCTGTGCATCGGCATTTCCCACGGTTTTGGCGAGTACGACCGGTTTTACCGGCGCCGCCAGACCCAGCGCCTGATCGATCGCCATTGGCGCTTTGTCGGTGTGTCGCCAGCGGTCAAACAGTACCTGCTCGATTGCGACTGCGGCTTTACCGACCAGAATACCTACGCAATCACCAACGCCATCGACATCGAGCAGGCTGAAGGTTTGCAGCACCGCCGCGAGCGTGCCCGCGAGTTGTTGGGCATCGATCCCTCGGTGCGCTTGATCGGCGCATTGGGCCGACTGGTGCCGGTCAAGGGCCACACCTATCTGCTGCAGGCCTTTGCCACCCTCAAGGACAAATACCCGAACACCCAACTGGCAATCATTGGTGCGGGGCGTGAAGAGTCGCGCCTGGCCGCCGAGATCGAGCGCCTTGGGCTGACCGGTCGCGCCCACTTGCTGGGTTTCAAGGAAAACGCCTTGCAGTATGTTCGGGCGTTCGACATCTGGACCATGCCGTCCTTGGCTGAAGGCCTGGGGCTGGCATTGCTCGAGGGCATGAGCGGGCACCTGCCGGTGATCGCCTCGAACGTGCCGGCCATGTTGCCGCTGATTCAGGGCGCGGGCGGTCTGGCAATTACCCCGGCAGACGTACCGACGCTGGTCGCTGCGCTGGATAACTACCTGGGGCTGTCGGATGACGAGCTCAAGGCCAAGGGTGAGCAGGCCTACCGCTATCTCCAGGAGCAACACGACATCGAGGTATTCCGCCAGGAGTACCTGAACCTGATCGACTCCGGCTTGAGCCAAGCCCGCAGGGAACAACCATGAGCGACGTGCAACCTCTCGTCACGGTCATCATCGCGTCGTACAACCACGCTCGCTATATTGAGGAAAGCATTCTCAGCGTCCTCAACCAGACCTACAAAAATATCGAGTTGCTGGTCATCGATGATGGCTCCAGCGATGACAGCGTCGAGCGGATCAATGCCTTGCAGGCGCAGCACGGCTTCGATTTCCGGGTCCAGCAGAACCAGGGGCTGACCAACACCCTCAACGGTGCCATTGCGCGCTCGAAGGGCAGTTTGATCGCGCCGTTCGGGTCTGATGACATCATGTTGCCGGAGCGCATCGCCACCCAGGTGGCGTATATGGATGGCAAGCCTGAGGTCGGGATCTGCGCCGGCAACATCGAACTGATCGACGCCGACGGCAATCTCTATCCGGAGAAACGTCAGCGTCGAGATGTGCCGTTCCGTCGTCTGGATTTCGATGACATGTTCCTGGAGCGCAAGCCCTATCCGCCGGCACCGACCCTGATGATCCGCCGCGAAGCTCTGGACAAGGTAGGCGGTTTCGATCCGAACATTCGGCTGGAGGACTTGCTGATCGAGTTGAAGGTGACCCGCGCCGGTTACTTCATTGATGGCCTGAATGTGCTGATGGCACGCTATCGCAAGCACGCCACCAACTCCTACAAGAATAACCGCTTCATGATCGACAACATCCTGCGCTCCTACGCGCTGTTCAGCGATCATCCGCTATATGACGAGGTACGCTACAAGTTCCTCAGCTCAATGTTCCTGAAAACCTCCAATCGTGACCGCAAGCTGGCGCGGGAGCTGCTGGCGCAGATACCGTTCAAGGCCTGGAACAAGAAGACCTGGCGAGGGCTGGGGCGGTTGTTTTTCTCACCCTTGGAAAAAGACTGAGACATGGGCTGGATACAACGCTATTGAGAAAAACGCGCGAAGCGGGCGCGTTTCAAGCTGCGATACCCGGAGTACACCTTCGGTCGTGGCAGTTACAGCTTGCCGCACGTTTCGAGGGCTTTCTTGCGTATGCCCGTCAGCGACAGCCCCGGTGATTGCTCAACGTTGTGGAGCGACCTTCTGAGGGAGTTTTTTCTGACCTTCCCTGTGCTGGCGCAGCCACTGCAGGGTTTTCTTGCCAGCATCGATGCCCGGTTTCTCGATGTACAGGAATGTCAGGCTGCTGATGATGATCAGCAGGCAGCTGCATAGGGCGAGCAACGGTAGGAAGATCCAGGCTTCCCGGGCATCCAGCTGCAACACCAACGGCAGGCGCTGCACTATCGCCCAGAGCACGAACCCGTGCAGCAGATAGACGCTGTAGCTGATTTCTCCAAGCCAGCGGATGCTGCACGGCTTGAGGGCACCAGACAGCGTGTTGCCAGACGCCACGATCACAAAAAACAGCGAGAGCAACAGCAACGGCATCAGGTTGAACGCGCGGTTGAATGCTGTAAACGCAATCGCCAACGCTATCAGGGCGATGATCCCCGCCAGTCGGGTCTGACCCCAGGCCACCAGAGACGGCCGGCGAATCCAGTACGCGGCGCCTATTCCGCCGAGAAAACTGACCAGGAAGTGATTTTTCAGCGAGTGCTCCCAGCCGACCAATTTGTACAGTGCGTAAATGCCGATTAGGCACAACCCCACCCGCAACCAGCTGCCGCGATAGATGAACACCATGGCAGCCAGCGGCAGCGCCAGATAGAAGAACACTTCGTAGCCCAGGGTCCAGGTGACGTTGGAGATCAGCATGCCGGTCTGCGGGTATTGGTTGACGTCCGGTCGGTCGAAGGTCAGCCACGCCAGTGTCTGGCCGAGCAGTCGGGTAGCCGGATCCTTGAGTTCCCAGTTCTGCAGATAGAACACGGTGACAAACACAATCGACATCAGCGGCAAGTACAGCGGGTAGAGACGAAACAGTCGCGATACGGCGAAGGCCAGCCAGTCGTGTTGACGCCCCTGGGTGAGTAAGCGGTTCCAGAACAGAAAACCGGTAATCATGAAAAACAGCGCGACGCTGCCCTGACCCAGCTGGGAGTAGAAATTGCTCGGTGGAAATCCGATCACACCGGTCCGCAGGAAGATCCAGGTAATGATCGAGTGGTGCACGAACACGCCGAAAGCCAGATAGCCGCGCAACCCATCGATACTGGCAAAGCGGCTCTCACCGGCATGCCTGAGGTGTCGGGCGATTTTCGGAACGGCGCGCAACAACAGGGCGGCGGTCACGATGGCCAGCAGATAGGCCGCCAGCGCAATGAAGGGGTTGGTTTCGACCATTAATGAGCCTGGGCGGGATGACTCCTGGTTAGCACTTGCCTGTGCAGGTTATCCACGGCAGATTTCGACGCCATCACGGCGTAGCCCTGAAGTAGCGCATCAAAGTGTTCTTCGAACAGCCAGCGTCGATCTTCGGTGTAACGCTGCATATGGCGCAGATTGCGCTTGCGCAGGGACAGGCTCAGCGATGACGGATAGATGCGCATGTCTGCCAGATCGATCAGGCCGAACTCACCGTCATCCAGGACCAGTACGTTGCCCAGGTGCAGGGAGCGGAAATAGATACCTTGTTCATGCAGTTGCGCCAGGAGCTTGCCGAAACGCTCAACCAGTGCCTGACGCACCGCGGGCGCGGTAATGCCTTGAAGAACTTGACGCAAAGTGCTGCCTGGCAGCGGCGAATAGTGCACGGCACTGCTACCGTCCTTGAGTCGATACAGGTCCAGAATTTGCGGGGTCGGGATACCCATGTTGCGCAATTGCTGGCTGTTGGCGGCAAACCGTTCGGAATAGGGATTGAAGCTGCCCGAGGTGTACCAGCGACGGCGACGGAACAACTTGAGAAAGCTGCCATCGACCAGGCGTAGGACTTTTGGTCCCAGCCCGTCTTCTTCGATCACTTGGGCATTGGCGGTCAGTTGTTGCAGGGCGGCTGGTGTCAAGGTTCTGATCGGCATTGCCAATAGGCGCCTGGCACGCTGGTTGATGCTTAATGCGGCGATCAGCGCCAGCGGAATCCACAGCAGAAACCAGTGCTCCTTGGGCCGGGAGATGATGCCACCGCCTTCGGTCAGGCCGGCGCCGATGCCGAATACCAGCCAGGTCGAGGCGATGATGAACAACGGTTGCAGGCGATACCGCCAGCTATTCAGCAAGGCCCGGACCTGGAAGAACAGCCACGGCAGCAAGCCGAAAATACCAACGTAATAGAGCACCCCCAAGGCGAAGCTATGAGGCTCCTGCAAGGTGTAGCCGATACCGGGGTCGAGAGTCAGGGTGGCGTTGTAGCCATGACCGATCCACGGGTGCTCGGCAATTTTTTGCAGGGCCAGCTGCCAGATTTCAAAGCGATAGGAGTCGCCGCGCTCGACGATCATCTGCGAAAACAGTACGGCAACCGCTGCGCCGATGATCAACAGCGCGCCCAGCAATACGAAAGAACGGCGGCTCCAGATGATGAAACTCAGCCAGAGCGCTGCCATTGTCAAAGCAACCAGCGGGGTTCTGGAGCCGGTGGCGATCACCGCGGCGAACATGATCGCCATCGCCGGGATGCTCAGCCAGAGTATCTGGCGACGCTTGCAGGTCATGCTCACGCTCAGCCAGTAGGTACAAAAAAAACCGAATACGTGGGAGCTGAGCAGTGGGTTGTCGAATGCGCCGCTCCCGATCAGGCGCATGCCCGGCTCGTAGAGGCGGGTAAACATGAACAGGTTGTAGGCCGACGCGAACAGCCCGACCATTGCGGCACTGAACAGCAGGGGCTGGATGATCTCGCTTCGGTAGCGCACCAGCAGGTAGCAGCCAGCGAACAACAGCAGGGTGTGTAAAGAGGGTTTGAACTGACCGATGACGCTTTGCTCCATCGGCGGTCCCCAGCTCAGGCTGAGCAAGGCCCAGGCGGCGAACAACAGTGCCGCGACGAAGATCGGTTCGCGCAGCAACTCTTTGAGTTCGCGGGGGCGCAGGCACAGGACAATAAACGATGGAATGCTGAACAGCCCATAAAAAAGCTTGTGATGCAGGCTGCGACCAGGCAGAAAGAACATCGCGCACAGCAGCAGGAAGTAGCCAAGTGGAAGAATCCAGAGGCAAATGAAATCGAAGACTCGATTGGATGTGTTGTTGAAGCCACTGAGTTGCATGCTGAGAGATTCAATCCTGAAGTTGATCGGCCATTCGGGGTGATGGCTATTTGATGCTGAATATGACGCTTAACAATAACAGCCTTTATGCGATTGCCAGAACCCAGAAGAAGCTGTGCTAAAGTCAGCGTCCTTTTTATCGACATTCGCGTGATATGACCGACTCCAGTCTCTCCGCAAGCCCATCGAGCTTGAAAATCTACTTCCGCCTGCTCAGCTATGTCCGGCCGTACATCAGCCTGTTCCTGATCAGCATTGTCGGTTTTCTGATTTTCGCTTCGACTCAGCCAATGCTCGGGTACATCCTCAAGTATTTCGTCGACGGCCTGTCCAACCCCGAAGCGGCGCTGTTTCCAACCGTACCGTACCTGCGTGACCTGCAGCTGCTGCAGGCCGTGCCTCTGCTGATCATCCTGATTGCAGCGTGGCAGGGGCTCGGATCTTATCTGGGCAACTACTTCCTGGCCAAGGTTTCTCTCGGGCTGGTCCACGACTTGCGTGTGCAGCTGTTCAACAACCTGCTGGTCCTGCCCAACCGCTATTTCGACAAGCATAACTCGGGTCATCTGATTTCGCGCATCACCTTCAACGTGACCATGGTCACGGGGGCGGCCACAGATGCGATCAAGGTCGTAATTCGTGAAGGCATGACGGTGATGTTCCTGTTCGCCTCGCTGCTGTTCATGAACTGGCGCTTGACGCTGGTCATGGTCGCGATCCTGCCGTTGATCGCCTTGATGGTGCGCACCGCCAGCAAGAAATTCCGTAAACAGAGCAAGAAGATCCAGGCCGCCATGGGCGACGTGACGCACGTGGCCTCGGAAACGATCCAGGGCTATCGTGTGGTGCGCAGCTTCGGCGGCGAAGTCTATGAAGAAAGGCGTTTCTTCAATGCCAGCCAGGGCAACACCGACAAGCAACTGCGCATGACTCGCACCGGCGCCATCTATACACCGCTGCTGCAACTGGTGATCTATACCGCCATGGCGGTGCTGATGTTCCTGGTGTTGTTCCTGCGCGGCGATGCGTCCGCCGGTGACATGGTGGCCTACATTACTCTGGCGGGCCTGCTGCCGAAGCCGATCCGCCAATTGTCCGAAGTCAGCTCGACCATCCAGAAAGGTGTGGCCGGCGCCGAGAGTATCTTCGAGCAACTGGACGTCGAACCTGAAGTCGATACCGGCACCATCGAGCGCGATGCCGTCAGCGGTCGTCTGGATGTGCGTCACTTGAGCTTCACTTACCCGGGCACCGATCGCCAGGTACTCGATGACATCAGTTTCTCGGTCGAGCCGGGGCAAATGGTGGCATTGGTGGGGCGTTCGGGCAGCGGCAAGTCGACATTGGCCAACCTGATTCCGCGCTTCTACCACCACGACAAGGGCGAGATCCTGATCGATGGCGTTGAAGTGGAACAGTACAAGCTGCTGAACCTGCGCAGGCACATCGCCCAAGTGACCCAGCATGTGACGCTGTTCAGCGACACCGTGGCCAACAACATTGCGTATGGCGATCTGGCTGGGGCTCCCCGCGAAGACATCGAGAAAGCGGCAAGAGACGCCTACGCGATGGACTTCATTGCGCAGTTGCCCGAAGGCCTGGACACCCAGGTCGGCGAGAACGGCGTGTTGCTGTCCGGCGGTCAGCGTCAGCGTCTGGCAATTGCCCGGGCTCTGCTGAAGAATGCACCGTTGCTGATTCTCGACGAAGCCACTTCGGCCCTCGATACCGAATCCGAGCGGCATATTCAGGCTGCGCTGGATCAGGTCATGAAAGGTCGCACGACGCTGGTCATCGCTCACCGGTTGTCGACCATCGAGAAGGCTGACCTGATTCTGGTCATGGATCAGGGCCGGATCGTCGAGCGCGGCACCCATGCCGAGCTTCTGGCGCAGAATGGCTACTACGCCCGCCTGAACGCCATGGGGCTCGACGCCCCGGCGGAAGACATCGCCTGACTCGATGCAAGGGTGAGCCCTGCTCACCCTTGCGTTCACCGACGTGCAACGCGTCCGGTGGATTGTATCCAGACCTTTACGCTTCTTGACCAAACCGGAATAAATCTCGGCAACGCGCTTGTTAAGGTTCCTGAACGAACTTTGACTTCAATCGAGGGGGCCAACCCTTTCGCGCGGGTACTGCCATGCTGCAACGTTATCTCTGGAAGCTCTTGCCCAAGCCGCAGCGGGCTTTCCTGCTGGGACGCCTGTCGGTCGTGGACCGTCAGGTGATCAACAAGTCGATGTCGGCCAACCTGAGTTTCCCACAGGCCTTCGAGCAGCGTTCCTGTCTATTCATTCATGTTCCCAAGTGTGCCGGGAGCAGCGTGTGTGCAGCGATGTTCGATGGCTGGAGCCCCGGGCACTTGCCGTTGTACTGGTACGAGCAGCAATTTCCCGAGCAGTTCGCCGCCAGTTTCAAGTTCGCCTTCGTTCGTGATCCGCTGGAAAGGGCCTACTCGGCTTATGCTTTTTTGCGCGGCAACGAGTTGGGCCGGCGCGATCAGGCGGCGCAGAAGCTGGTCAGCCACTACCGCGACTTTGATGACTTCGTCGCTCGCTGGCTGCATTCGGAGACAATCAGCCGGCAAATGCATTTTGCCGCGCAAACGGATTTTCTGACCGACTCCCTGGGGCATCTGGCTCTGGACTTCATCGGCTACCAGGAGCATCTGGAGCGGGATTTTCGCCTGGTCTGCGAACAGGTAGGCCACTGGGCGGTGTTACCTCACGTCAACGGCTCGCAACAGCGGCGTCCGATGCTTGCCCGCGATTTCTGCTCGGTGCGTACCCGTCGGCTGGTGCGACGGGTGTACCAGCGCGATTACGAAATGCTCGGTTATGAATGAGACCCTGTCGATACCTGTTCCAGAGATCAGGCCTTACGATCTGTCACTGTCGAACCGCGACCGCGCCGCAATCAAATTCCAGCACCCGCGTTGCCTCTGGTTGACGGGCCTGTCAGGCGCGGGCAAGTCGACCCTGGCCAATGCACTGGAGTTGCAACTCAATCGGCACGGGCTGCACACGTTCCTGCTCGATGGCGACAATTTGCGCAATGGCCTGTGTCGTGACTTGGGAATGAGTGCCGAGTGTCGCCGGGAAAACATCCGGCGCATGGCCGAGGTGGCACGGCTGATGGTCGACGCCGGTTTGATTGTGATTGTGGCGGCGATCTCGCCGTTTCGCGCAGAGCGTGATGCCGCTCGTCGGTTGTTCGCTGAGGGCGATTTCATCGAGGTATTTGTGAGCACGCCCTTCGCGGTGTGCGCGCAACGAGACCCCAAAGGTCTGTATCGAGCGGCCCGCCAAGGGCGGATCACGAACTTCACCGGCATCGACAGCCCTTATGAGGCACCGCTGACGGCGGAGTGCGAGATCGACACCCAGGCGCTGCAACTTGAGGGCGCTTGCCATCGTTTATCGCAATTTCTGCTCAATAAATGAACAGAAATCCCCGCCGATTCATCCGCTTGCAGGCGCCCCGCAAGCCAGCGCCAACCCTGTGTTAATATCGCGCCCCTGTTCATTTTGTATGTGGGTTGCTCCATGAAGTTGTCCATGCCGCGATTCAATCAAGCCCCTGTCTTGGTGGTCGGCGATGTCATGCTCGACCGTTATTGGCATGGTGGTACCTCACGGATCTCTCCTGAGGCGCCGGTACCGGTCGTCAAGGTCGAGCACATCGAGGACCGCCCGGGCGGTGCCGCCAACGTTGCCTTGAACATTGCCGCGCTCGGTGCGCCGGCCTCGCTGGTCGGTGTGACTGGCGACGACGAAGCCGCCGACAGCCTGGTCAATAGCCTCAAGGGCGCCGGCGTGCGGGCGTTGTTCCAGCGCATTGCGCACCAGCCGACCATCGTCAAGCTGCGGGTCATGAGCCGTCACCAGCAATTGCTGCGTATCGACTTCGAAGAGCCTTTCGCAACTGACGCCCTGGCGCTGGGCGAGCAAGTCGACGAATTGCTCGAAGGCATCAAGGTGCTGGTGCTGTCCGATTACGGCAAAGGCGCGCTGAAAAACCATCAGGTGCTGATCCAGGCCGCCCGTGCCCGTGGCATTCCGGTGCTGGCCGATCCCAAGGGCAAGGATTTCTCGATCTACCGTGGCGCGAGCCTGATCACCCCGAACCTCAGCGAGTTCGAAACCATCGTCGGCGGTTGCGCCGATGAGCACGAACTGGTGAGCAAGGGCGCGCAGCTGATGCACGACCTCGACCTCGGTGCGTTGCTGGTAACCCGTGGCGAGCACGGCATGACCTTGCTGCGTCCGGATCATCCGGCGCTGCACCTGCCGGCCCGTGCCCGTGAAGTGTTCGACGTGACCGGCGCCGGCGACACGGTGATTTCTACCCTGGCGGCGGCGATCGCCGCTGGCGAAGAGCTGCCCCATGCGGTGGCCCTGGCTAATCTGGCGGCGGGCATCGTGGTCGGCAAGCTCGGTACCGCGGCCATCAGCGCACCGGAACTGCGTCGCGCGATCCAGCGCGAGGAAGGCTCCGAGCGCGGTGTGCTGGGCCTCGAGCAGTTGCTGCTGGCGGTCGATGACGCGCGAGCGCACAAAGAGAAGATCGTGTTCACCAACGGTTGCTTCGACATCCTGCATGCCGGCCACGTGACCTACCTCGAACAGGCGCGCGCCCAAGGTGATCGCCTGATCGTGGCGGTCAATGACGATGCGTCGGTGAGCCGCTTGAAAGGACCGGGTCGTCCGATCAACAGCGTCGACCGTCGCATGGCGGTACTGGCAGGTTTAGGCGCCGTGGACTGGGTGATCAGCTTCTCGGAAGGCACCCCGGAAAACCTGCTGCGTGCGGTCAAGCCGGATGTACTGGTCAAGGGCGGTGATTACGGGGTCGACCAAGTGGTTGGCGCGGACATCGTCAACGCTTACGGCGGGACGGTGAAAGTACTGGGGTTGGTGGAAAACAGCTCGACCACTGCAATCGTCGAGAAGATACGCAGCCGTTGAGGTGGGCGTCTCTCGTTTTGTAATGTACGTGAACGGTCTTACCTTGGAGGTATAACCGTTCCCGTTGACGTTGGCCGGTACAAATCCGCGCTTACCTGCTGTTGTCTTGTGGTAGTTATTTTATGAAAGTCATGCTCCTGGTGATGGATGAGCAGCGTGTCATATTGGACCGTCTGTATGAAATCGTGCAGCAGAACTGCACCGATTGCGTTGTCTATCGCCTAAGCAAACTGCAACAGATGAAGCTCGGCCCGTTTCTCGCTTCGGTCAATTATCAGAACTTTGACCGGGTCGTGATTTTCTCCAGAGTCAAGCGCCTCGCGCCGCAGCTCAGTGTTCTAAAGTGTATTCCCGGGCTGATTTTTCTCGAACATGACGCCTATCAGAACTACATGCCCGACAGTAAGTACCGGAGAGTTTATTCGCGTCTGTATCGCCGTCTCCCAAGCTCTCGCGTGCTGGTGTCTGGCGCTGTTGTTGCGCGTAGGATGCAAGCTGAAAATATTGATGCAGTGTTCGTTTCAAAAGGATATGACGAACAGATGCTGCATAACATGGACGGTGTTCGAGACATTCCGATCGGGTTTCTGGGCAGTTTGAAAAGTACCGAATATGCGCAGCGCAAGGCCGTCCTTGAATCGCTGGCTCGGCGTACCGGCATGTTGGTAACCCGGACCCAGTCTGGCGCCGAATATCTTGAAACACTCAATCGCATCAAGATCTTTGTCAGTGCCGATATCGGCATGGGCGAATTCATGATCAAAAACTTTGAAGCCATGGCCTGTGGCTGTGTACTGCTGGCCTGGAGTCAAGGTGAAGAAGATGAGTTGTTGGGCTTTCAGGATATGCACAACACCGTGTTCTATCGCTCCGAAGAGGAGGCAGTGGAAAAACTCAAGCTGTTGGAGAATGATCCTGCGTTAGCGTCTCGTATCGCCAGTAACGGGCAGGCGTTCGCTGAGAGCCAGTATTCCTTTGCACGTGTGGGACGTACCCTCGCTGTTGAAATCCAGCGTGAAATGCGTCCTTGGCGACCGCCAGCAGCATTCACTCGTCTGTGGGTCAAGTTACGTCATGGGATGAAGGTTCCGGAGTAGCTCATGGAATGTCAGAAGCCTCAAACCTGTGAACAATTGGCGCTGGATGCAATGCCTGGTGGGCACCAGTCCGTTATGGATGGACTGCCGCAGGAGCTGAAAGACTGTCTGCGCTCGGCCGCTCGCGTTGTGCTTATAGCTAATAATCCGGCTATTACGTCGGCCGATTTCCAGGCACTGAATATTGGCATTGATGACGTCGTGGTCAGCTTCAACACCTGTGTTAAATCAGCATTGCTTAGCCCGCAGAGCGTCAATGTATTCGTTCATGGCTACAACGCGCCGGACGCTTACTTTTTCGGCCTTCCTTATGGATCTGAAGTGCGGCGACTTTTCGAACACGCTGGCGAGCGTTGTTTCACAATGCTGGTGGGATGTACGGAGCCAATGTGCGCTTTGCCGCGAGTGGCGCTTTTTTGGGAGCGCATTCCGTTACCGGCACTGTGGAACTATCCGGTCGACCGACCAGGAGGCAAGCGGTATGTTGGACCTTCCACCGGCTTCAATGCACTGGTGTTGTTCGATTGGCTGCGCAGTCACACTGGTTATACCTACCAACTGATGACATTGGGTTTTTCCAACGAGGCAGGAAAGCTCTGGGGTGGGCATGCCTGGGACTATGAGCGAGACTGGTTGCAGAAGTCGGACGTCATCGTCGTGCCTCTGCAGCGTCGTAGTTGGTGGCAAACATTGCTTCGTCGCAAATGAATGATTGTTGGTAACCGGTCACCAGCAGGGCGCCGAAAAGCGGGCTCGTTTTCTTTCAGGGGTGTTGTCGAGTGTTAAATGTTGCGGTGGCTTTTTTTGGTATCCCAAGAAATTCGGAAATCTGCTTTCCCTCCATTCAAGAAAACGTTCTTGCGCAGTTGCCCCCGAACAGCAACGTAAAATGCTTTTATCATCTGTATAAAGTCGACGAAGTCCAGAACGCGCGCTCAGGCGAAAGGGGGGCGCTGAAGGCGGATAACTATAAGGCCTTCGAGGTTATGACGGGCCAGCTCACTTCAACGGAAGGTGTTCTTGAGCGTTGGAACTTTGAACAAGTCAAGGCACTCGGCGATACCTGGGCTGACGAGTACGCATCACTTCGGAACCTGATCTATCAGCTGAATTCGCTGCACACAGTCACCGCCATGATGGAGTCCTTCAATCCTGATTTCGTAGTATTCGTTCGTCCGGACAATTTCTATCACACACCGCTTCCCGCCTATGTGTTCGATCACCCTGAAGCCAGGCGACTGAATAGCTATATCCCTGATTGGCAGTGGTGGGGGGGGCTGAACGATCGTTTTGCCATTTGTGGGCGTGATACCTATATGGCTTATGGGAAAAGGATCGAGCACATCTTCGACTTCTGCAAGGCGACAGGAAGGCAGTTACATTCCGAACGACTGCTCAAATACGTATTGCAACAGGCAGGAGCCCGGATTTGCACCATGGATACCAAGGCTTCCCGTGTTCGTATCACCGGTGCATTTGCTGATGAATCGTTCTCTCCCAAGCGCGGCATGGGCAAGCGGGAGAATCGCTACTTTCATTTGTTTGCGCAGTTCCGCACGTTCATGGACAAGCAACGATCAAGCTAGGCGCAAGCAATTATTTACTCAGTGTTCCCCGCACCAGCTTCACCAGTCGGAGAGCCTTCACGCTAAGTTGCTTCAACCCTTGTCGCTGAGCTTTCGGTACCCCCAGCCCTTGTTGTGCTATCCAGTCCTTCCAGCGAATACGTTCTTCACGGACCACCCAACCTTGTTGGATAGCGAAGCTCTCCGCCAGGTACAGTCCACGGGTACTGGCCGGTAAAAGCTTATCGCGCTTGAGCGTATACAACTCGGGGAGGGGCACCCCGTCTTCAAGTGGCATCAGGTACAAATCGGGACGTTTGCGATCGAGCCGGGCCACCAGTTGATCGCCCTCCAGCCGCTCGTCGACATGGAACAGGCTCAGGGATTTGGCTTCCTTGGGCACGTCCAGGCGCAAATCGTAGATCAATTGCAGCGAGGCTGTCGGCAAGTGCACGTAGGCCCGGGGACGTTCGATCAGCGGCATGTTCGCGCAGCGCACCGGCCGCGCCGAGCCGGAGAGTGGTGTCAGGCGAAACGGCAGGGCTTCGCGGTAGTGCAGGGCAGCCGAGTAGGGCGCTGGCAGCCAGGTTTCGTTGAAGCGCCCGCTGAGCCAGCCTTCCGGGGTTTCCAGCAGGCACTCTTCGGCAATTTCCTGGGTCGCCGTGTGCAGCGGCAGGTTCAGCTCATGGGCCGGCACGTAGCCGGAGATCAGCTTGAGCACCACGTCGCCGCGATCCTGCCGACGTTGACGCACCAACACCCAGTAGTCGCGATTCTGCCAATGCAGGGTCAGGCGCACCGAAACCCCGAGGTTCGCCAGCTCCAGGGCAAACCGCTCGCTATCGGCCACCGTCACCGGACGGCGGCGTTGCAGGGTCTGGGAAAAATTCAACGGCATCCCGACGCTCTGATAACTCAAACCTTCGGGCGTGGCTTCGACGAACAGCGGCAGGGTCTTGAAGTTGCTCGGGTTCTTTCTGATCAGCGTACGCGGCATGTCGGCTCCTGCTTAAGGCCGCGTGGGCGGCATCAATGGCTAGGGTCTGTTGACGGCCAGCGTCGCGGTCGTCACCAAACGTCAACAGGCCCTATGAAGGACCTGGGCAACGGTCGCGACGTTGTGGGCGAGGTGCAGCGGATTGATGGTCCCGACAATAGCACTGGCCACCCCCGGGTGTTCAAACAACAACTCGAAGCTGGCACGCACCGGATCAACACCCGGGCTCAGGCAGACGTGGCCGCTGGCCAGGGCCTTTTTGACCAGGATCGCTTTGCCGTGAGCAGCAGCATAGTCAATGACTGGCTTCTCGCTCTGTTCGTTCAGATTGTAGGTGACCATTGCGCAATCACCTTGTTCCAGAGCCTTCAAACCGCCTTCGACGGTTTTACCGGAAAAGCCGAAACCGCGAATCTTGCCTTCGCGCTTGAGCTCGGCAAGGGTCGCATAGACCTCATTGTCGTTGAGGATCGCCAGGTCGTTGCCGTCGGAATGCACCAGCACCAGATCGATAAAGTCCGTTTCCAGGCGTTGCAGGCTGCGCTCCACCGAGAACCGGGTATGCGCAGCGCTGAAATCATGGCGGGACTGACCGTCGGCAAACTCTTCGCCGACCTTGCTGACGATTACCCAGTCCTGACGCTGACCACGCAGCAACGGGCCGAGACGCTCTTCGCTGCGGCCATAGGCCGGGGCGGTGTCGATCAGGTTGATGCCCAGGTCGCGCGCGAGTTTGAGCAGCCTGCGGGCTTCGTCGTCGTCGGGGATCTGAAAACCGTTGGGGTATTTCACCCCTTGATCGCGGCCAAGTTTCACTGTGCCCAGGCCCAGGGGTGATACCAGCAGGCCTGTGCTGCCCAGCGGGCGATGCAGGTCATGCAGGGTCGGTTGGCTCATGGCAGCAGTTGCTCCCAGGCAGGGACACCGATCGGCGGTTTCGGCAGTTCCGGCAGCGGGGCGGCATGGCTTGGCTGAATGCCGTCGCGTTGCAACGAGGCGATGACGCGGTCGGCGAAGTCCGGTGCCAGGGCCAGTTTGGTCGGCCAGCCCACCAGCAAACGATTCTGCTCGGCGAGGAAGGCGTTGTCCGGGCGGGTCAGGCCCGATTGCAGCGGCTCGGCGCGTTCGACCCGCAAGGTCGCCCACTGTGCGGTGCTCAGGTCGATCCACGGCAGAAGTTGGCCAAGTTCTTTCTGGGCGGCGGCAATTTGCGCGGCTGGCTCGCGGGCCACGCCTTCAGCTTCGGCGATGTCGCCTCCCACGTACCAGACCCACTGGCCATCGGCGGCCGGGTGAGTGGTCACGGTGACGCGCGGCTTCGGCCCGCCGCCCAGGCAGTGGGCGTACAGCGGTTTGAGGCTCGGGCCTTTGACGATGATCATGTGCAGGGGACGGCGCTGCATGGCCGGCTGGCTCAGGCCCAGCGTGGTCAGCAGGTCAGCGGTGCCGGCACCGGCACTGAGAACGATGCGCTGGGCGCGGATTTCGCGTTCGTCGACTTTCAAACCGACCAGTTCGCCATTCTCCAGTAGCGGTTCGATGTGCTGACCGGCCAGCAGACCGTCGCCAGCCAGGTCGGCCAGGCGCTGGATCAGGCTTGGCACGTCGACCACCAGTTCCGTCAAGCGATAGACCTTGCCCTTGAAGCGCTTGTCTTGCAGCGCCGGCGGCAATTGATCACCTTTGACCTGATCGACCCGCCCGCGCACGGCTTTGCTGGCGAAAAAGCTGGTGAGGTTGCCAGCGAGGGTGCCGGGGGACCAGAGGTAATGGGCATCGGACAATACGCGCACGTCGGACAGGTCCAGTTCGCCGTCGCCGGCCAGCGCCTCACGCCAGCGACGCGGCATGTCGGCAATGGCCTCCGAGGCACCGGTCAGGGCGCCGTGCAACGCGTATTTGGCACCGCCGTGGATGATGCCCTGGGACTTCAGGCTTTGCCCGCCACCGAGGCTGGCGCTTTCCACCAGCACGGTCGAGAAACCCTGGCGGCGCAGGCGTGCATTCAGCCAGAGGCCGGCGACACCAGCGCCGACAATCAGAACGTCGGTGGAAATAACGGATGGCATGCAGCGACCTCAGTGTTCAAGACGAGGGCGCAGTATACAGACTCGATGCGCAGGAGATTTGTTGGTGATCAATAGAGCGGATGCAAAACCTGTGGCGAGGGAGCTTGCTCCCGCTCGGCTGCGAAGCAGTCGCAAATCCGGTTGTCTCGGTGTGTCAGGCGTATCCCGGATTCAGGTTTTGGGGGCCGCTTCGCGGCCCAACGGGGGCAAGCCCCCTCGCCACAAGAGGTTGATGTCAGCAGTTAATGCCCCGCGGTTTTCGAGAACAGCTGAATAACCACGACGCCCAGCACAATCAACGCCATCCCCAGCATTGCCGGCACATCCAGTTTCTGCCCGTAGATAAACAGTGCCGCGACGCTGACCATCACGATGCCCATGCCGGCCCACACCGCGTAGGCCACGCCGACCGGAACGCTGCGCACCACCAGGGTCAGCATCCCGAAAGCAATGCCGTAACCGACGATGACCAGCAGCAGCGGCAGTGGCGTGCTGATACCCTTGACCGCTTTCATCGAAACGGTGGCGATCACTTCGGCGCAGATGGCAATTGCGAGGTAGTAGTAAGCGGTCATGGGTCAATCCTCGTATGAAGTGTTGCTTTCTGAGGTCGGCATTCTAGAGATCCGCCAGATGCGGTAAAGTCATTACCTATCTGTTCTGAAGATGGGTTGAGCCATGAACATGCAATGGAGTCTGGAACAGCTGCACTTGTTTGTCAGTGTCGCGGAACAGCGTTCCTTTTCCGCGGTGGCGCGGGATCAGCGCAAGGCGCAGTCGGCGGTCAGCAGTTCGATTGCGCTGCTGGAAGAGGACCTGGGCGTCAGCCTGTTCGATCGCAGCAGTGGTCGCCAGCCGAAACTCACCGAAGCCGGCACCGCGCTGCTTGAAGAGGCGCGGGAAGTGCTGCGCCAATGTGAGCGCCTCAACGGCCGGGCATTGGCGATGATGCGCGGCCAGGAAGCGAGTTTGCGGGTGGCTCAGGACGAGGCAATGCCTTATCAGGCAGTGGTTGAAAGCTTCGAAGCCCTGGCCGAACAATTTCCCAGCCTCGAAGTGCAACTGACCAGCGCGGCCCAGGGTGATGTCGCGCGCAAACTGGTGGAGCGTCGGGCCGACCTGGGTTTGCTGTTTTATCACGAGCAGATTCCCGAAGCCCTTGAGCGCCGAGTGCTGGGCAGCGTTGAAATGGTCACGGTGTGCGGCGTGGGGCATCCATTGGCGCAACAGACGCAGGTCAATTGCCAGCAACTGGCGCAGCATCGACAGTTGCTGATGTCCACGCAGTCCAGCGTCTATCCCGGCAGTGAACCAGCCAGCCCGCAGGTCTGGCGGGCCGACAGTTTCTATGTGATGGCCGAGTGGGTGATGCGCGGCCTTGGCTGGGCCTGGTTGCCGCGCCATGTCGTGCAGTACCCGGCGTATCAGAATCTGATGGTCGAACTGACCAGCGAATGGACGCCGCCGGCATTGATTGTGGAGCTGGTCTGGCGCCGCGACGAGCCCCTCGGCCCGGCAGCCCGTTGGCTGGCGGAACGTTTTGCCGTGCACTTGCAGGCGATTGGCTAAAAAACCGATAAACTCCGCCGCCATGAATAGAACCCTCTACACCGCGCTGTTTTACCTGGGGCTGCCATTGGTAGCGATTCGGCTTTGGCTGCGGGCGCGCAAGGCGCCGGCGTACGCCAAACGCATTGGCGAGCGTTTCTCCCTCGCGCTACCGGCGATGAAGCCGGACGGCCTTTGGGTGCACGCGGTGTCGGTGGGCGAAAGCATCGCCGCGGCACCGATGATCCGTGCCTTGCTGCAGCGATATCCGACGCTGCCGATCACCGTCACCTGCATGACCCCGACCGGATCCGAGCGCATCCAGGCGCTGTTTGCCAACGAGCCGCGCATTCAGCACTGCTATTTGCCTTATGACTTGCCTTGCGCTGCGGCGCGATTCCTTGATCGGGCCCGGCCGAAACTGGCGGTGATCATGGAAACCGAGCTCTGGCCCAACCATATCCATCAGTGCGCCAAGCGTGGAATTCCCGTGGCCCTGGCTAATGCGCGACTGTCTGAGCGCTCGGCCAAAGGCTATGGCCGCTTCCATAAGCTGACCCAGCCGATGCTCGCCGAGATGAGCCTGTTCGCAGTGCAGACCGAAGCCGAAGCGCAGCGTTTCCGCGATTTGGGCGCGCGCCCGGAAACGGTTGAAGTGACCGGTTCGATCAAGTTCGACCTGACCATCGACCCGCAATTACTGCAGCGTGCTGCCGAGTTGCGTGGACAATGGCAGGCGCAGGAACGCCCGGTGTGGATCGCCGCGAGTACCCACGAAGGTGAAGACGAAGTGGTGCTCGATGCCCATCGTCGGCTGCTGGCCAATCACCCCGATGCCTTGCTGATTCTGGTACCGCGTCATCCGGAGCGCTTCAACCCGGTGTTTGAGTTGTGCCGGCAAAAAGGTTTCGCCACGGTACGGCGTTCGACGGGCGAGCCGGTGACCGCAGACACTTCGGTGCTGCTGGGCGACACCATGGGCGAGTTGCTGTTTCTCTACGCCCTGGCCGACAGCGCTTTCGTCGGTGGCAGCCTGGTGCCCAACGGCGGCCATAACCTGCTGGAGCCGGCGGCCTTGGCCAAACCGGTGCTCAGCGGGCCGCACCTGTTCAACTTCCTCGAAATCGCCGCGCAGTTGCGCAGCGCCGGGGCGCTGGCCGAGGTCGATGATGCCGAAGGTCTGGCACTGGCGGTGCAGCGGCTGTTCGAACTGCCGCGCGATGCACAGCGGATGGCGGAGGCGGGGCTGAAGGTGATGCGCACCAATCAGGGCGCGTTGCAACGGTTGCTGGATGGGTTGGGGCGGTTGATCGACAAGTCTTGAGTTTGTCACCGACCAATTGTGGCGGGGGGGGTTTGGACCAGCCCCCAAGGTTTAAATTTTTTTATGGGGGTTATTTAGTTAAATATACCCCCCCGGCATGGGCACATAACGGTGGGAGAA
>NZ_JBGLZF010000054.1:0-33630 GCF_047304405.1 Pseudomonas sp. Pseusp11 | reverse complement strand
AATCTTGTGGGGGGGGCGGCGGCCCGCGCCGGGGGCGGGGGCCCTAATATTTTTTTTTTTGGCGCCCCCCCCCCCCCCCCCCGCCCCCCCCCCCCCCCCCCCCCACAAAGGCTACTGCGCAAAGCCGACCTCCGCGCAACATCTGTTTCACCGCTGAAACACTCTGCCGCCCTTGAAAAATATTTCTCCAACCCCCTGCAAAAATCCTAAACCCCGGCCGATACAGCCAATAGGCGTACACAAACCTATTACAACAGTGGCGCCAAACTGAAAGGTGCGCGCCATCGCCCGCCCGCCAGTGATTACCGCAAGGATGCTCGCCGCCTCAATTACCGAGATCATCCTATGTCACTGCGTAATCTGAATATCGCGCCTCGAGCTTTCCTCGGTTTCGCCTTCATTGCCCTGCTGGTCATTGTGCTGGGTGTGTTTGCCGTGAACCGCATGTCGGTCATCCGTCAGGCTTCTATTGATATGGAAACCACGCAGTTACCCAGCATTGGGTTTCTGGGTAACGTGACGGAAAACGTCCTGCGGCTGCGGATTCTCTCGTTCCGCGTGCTGGTCAACCGTGACCCGGCGGCGTTGCAGGAAGCCCAGACCCGCGTCGGCGCGCTCGTCGACAAGGTGCGTAGCGCCCAAGCCAGTTATGCCGCTTTGCCGGCCGGCCCTGAAGAAGCCGCGCTGTACAAAACCTTCTCGGCAACCCTCGACAACTACATGCAAGCCCAGAGCCAGATGCTGGAGCTGTCGCGGCAGGACAAGCTCGATGAGATGCGCACCCTGATCAACACGCGGATCAAGGAAGGCACCGATCAGATGGGCGAGCAACTGAACAAACTGGTAGCGATCAACGCCGCCGATGCCAAAGCCGCGTCGGCGAAAGCGGGCGAGCACTACAGCGAAGCCATTACCGGCATTGTCGTGGTCGCGGTGATGGCCGCCCTGATGACGGTGCTGCTGGCCTGGTTGCTGACCCGCAGCATCCTCACGCCGCTGAACCGTGCAGTGCTCGCGGCCGAAACCATTGCCAGCGGCAACCTGAGCAAGGTCATCGAAGTCGACGGCAACGACGAACCGGCGCGTTTACTCGGCGCCTTGGCCACCATGCAGACGAACCTGCGCAAGACCATCGAACAGATCGCCGGCTCCGCGACGCAACTGGGCGCCGCCGCCGAAGAACTCAGCACCGTGACGCAAGAAGCGTCCCGTGGCCTGCAACAGCAGAACAACGAAATCGAGCAGGCCGCCACTGCCGTCAACGAAATGACCGCCGCCGTGGAAGAAGTGGCACGCAACGCGGTGTCGACCTCCGAAGCCTCGAACCAGTCGACCGCCGCTGCCCGTGAGGGTCGTGACCGGGTGGTGGAAACCGTCGACGCGATTCAGACCATGACCCACGACGTGCAAAACACTGCACTGATGATCGAGGGGCTGGCCGCTCAGGGCCGCGACATCGGCAAAGTGCTGGACGTGATCCGCGCCATTGCCGAGCAGACCAACCTGCTGGCCCTCAACGCCGCCATCGAAGCGGCCCGTGCCGGGGAGGCTGGGCGTGGCTTTGCGGTGGTGGCGGACGAGGTCCGGGCGTTGGCCCATCGCACTGCGCAATCGACCCAGGAAATCGAGAAAATGGTGGCCGGCATTCAGAACGGTACCGGTGAAGCGGTTTCCTCGATGCAGCAAAGCAATCAGCGCACCCAAAGCACCCTGGAAATGGCCCGTGCGGCAGGTGTCGCCCTGGAACAGATCACTTCATCGATTCAGCTGATCAATGAACGCAACCTGGTGATCGCCAGCGCCTCGGAAGAACAGGCCCAGGTGTCCCGTGAAGTCGACCGCAACCTGGTCAACATCCGCGACCTGGCCACCCAATCGGCCGCCGGTGCCAACCAGACCAGCGCCGCCACCCATGAACTGTCACGACTGGCGGTAGATTTGAACGCAATGGTGGCGCGTTTCGTGATTTGAGATAGGGTTGAAACTGGAACTCGCGCGTTAGGAGAAGTACATGCGCTATTCAGCCTTGACCCAACGAATCGACGGTGATGGAGCGGCAGCCTGGAAGATTCACGATCGAGCGCTGGAATTGCGCGAGCAGGGCGTCGACGTGCTGCTGCTGTCGGTCGGCGACCCGGATTTCGATACACCGCTGCCGATCGTCCACGCGGCGATCGACAGCCTGCTGGCCGGCGACACCCATTATTCGGATGTACGCGGCAGCCGCACACTGCGTAGCAGCATCGCCAGCCGTCATCAGCAGCGCAGCGGCCAGGAGGTGGACGCCGACCATGTGATCGTGCTGCCCGGCGCTCAATGCGCGGTGTATTCGGTTGCGCAGTGCCTGCTTGATCCGGGTGACGAAGTGATCGTCGCCGAGCCGATGTACGTCACCTACGAAGGCGTGTTCGGCGCCTGCGGGGCGAGCGTGGTGCCGGTGGCGGTGCGTCCGGAGAATGGCTTTCGGGTCGAGCCGGCAGACGTCGCGGCGCTGATCACCGCTAAAACCCGGGTCATTCTGCTCAACAGTCCGAACAATCCCTCCGGCGCCAGCCTGCCCTTGAAAAGCTGGCAGGAACTGGCGGCGCTGTGTGTGCAGCATGACCTCTGGCTGATCAGCGATGAGGTCTATAGCGACCTGTTGTATGAAGGCGAGCACATCAGCCCGGCCAGTCTGCCGGGCATGGCCGAGCGCACCGCGACCCTTAACAGCTTGTCCAAATCCCATGCCATGACTGGCTGGCGGGTAGGCTGGATGATCGGCCCGAAACCACTGGCCGATCATGTGATGCATCTGTCGTTGTGCATGCTGTTCGGCATTCCGGATTTCGTCCAGAAAGCCGCGCAAGCGGCACTCGATGAGGACTTGCCGGAAGTGGCGCAGATGCGCGAGGAATATCGCCAGCGTCGCGATCTGGTGTGTGCGAGGCTGAGCGGTTGCCCCGGTATCCGGCCGATCAAACCCGATGGCGGGATGTTCGTGATGCTCGATGTGCGCCAGACCGGGCTCGGTGCCCAGGATTTTGCCGAGCGGCTGCTTGAAGGTTATGGCGTGTCGGTGCTGGCCGGTGAAGCCTTCGGGCCGAGTGCGGCGGGGCACATACGCATCGGGCTGGTGGTGGACCAGGTGAAGCTGGCGGAAGCGTGTCGGCGAATTGCCTTGTGTGCAGTGGATTTGCTGCAGGAGCGGCGGGCCTGAAAGGTTTGTGATGATCGTTCCCACGCTCTGCGTGGGAACGCCGCCATGGACGCTCTGCGTCCGCTTCGGCTGTGACGCGGAACGTCACGGGATGCATTCCCACGCGGAGCGTGGGAACGATCAACAGCTAACCCCTTAACCCTTCCACGCTCCGGTATTCACCAGATTCACCGGCCGCTCACCCGCCAACGCCGCCAACAAATTTTCGACCGCACAAGTCGCCATAGCCTCCCGCGTCTCATGGGTCGCCGAGCCGATATGCGGCGTCGCCACCACGTTGTTCAACTGCAACAGCGGCGAGTCATGGCGCAGCGGTTCGCGCTCGAACACATCCAGCCCGGCGGCGCGAATCCGGTTCTGCTGCAACGCCTCGATCAACGCCGCTTCGTCCACCACCTTGCCCCGTGAAATATTGATGAAGATGCTTTGCGGACGCATCAAGGCGAACTCCCTGGCGCCGATCAGCTTTTCGGTTTCGGCGGTCAGCGGCAAGGTCAGGCAAATGAAATCGGCCTGTTGCAACAACTCGGTCAGACTGCGGTATTGCGCATTGAAGCGCTGCTCCACCGCCGGTTTCGGCGAATGGCTGTGATACACAACCGGCATGCCAAAACCGAAATGCCCACGCTGCGCCAACGCCTCGCCAATCCGCCCCATGCCGATGATGCCCAGCGTCTTGCCATGCACATCGCTGCCGAAATGCGCCGGGCCAATGTTGCGGTTCCACTGGCCGGCGCGAACCATGTTCGCCAGTTCCACCACACGCCGCGCGGTGGCCAGGATCAGCGCGAAACCGGTGTCGGCGGTGGTCTCGGTCAACACATCGGGCGTATTGCTGAGCAGGATCCGCCGTTCGGTCAGGTAGTCGATGTCGTAGTTGTCGACGCCGACGGACACACTGGCAATCGCTTCCAGGTTCGGTGCCAGGTCCAGCAACCCGGCATCGAGTTTCAGACTGGCGCCAAGCAACCCTTGGGCGCGGGGCAGGGCCTGGCGCAGCTTGGCCAGGCCTTCGGCGTCGAGGCTGTCGATCAGCGTCACCTCGGTCTGCTCATGCAAGCGAGCCATCAGCAGCGGCGAGAGTTTCTTGTACAGCACAACCTGCTTTTTCATATCAACATCCATTCAGGAATGAGCCGCCGCAGGCCGGGGCGCGGCGGCTTTGGCCACGACCCGGTCACTGGCGCCGGGCTTGAGGAAAATCGTCAGCACCACCGACACCAGCAACGCGCCGCTCATCAGCAGATAAGACGCACCGGGCGATCCGGTGGAGCTGTTCAGGTAACCGACCAGATACGAGCCGCCAAACGAACCGAGCGCGCCCATGCTGTTGATCAACGCCATGGCACCACCGGCCACGTTGGCCGGGAGGATTTCCGGAACGATGGCGAAGAACGGCCCGTACGGGGCGTACATGCAGGCACCGGCAATCACCAGCAAGGTGTAGGACCACCAGAAATGCTCCGCGCCCAGCGCGTAGGAGCCGTAGAACGCAATCGAGGCGATCAGCAGCGGAGGCCAGACGAAGCGTTTGCGCTTTTGCAGTTTGTCCGAGCCCCAGGACACCAACAGCATGCCGATCACCGCCGCCAGGTAGGGCAACGCCGACAGCCAGCCGGCTTCGATCATGTCCATTTGTGCGCCGGCCTTGAGGATCGATGGCAGCCACAGCACGAAACCGTAGACGCCGATGCTCCAGCAGAAAAACTGCAAGGCGAGGATGATGACTTTTGGCGAGCGGAAAGCTTCGGCGTAGTTTTTCACCGCTTTAATACCGACCTGTTCGGCGGCCAAGGCACTTTCCAGATCCTGCTTTTCCTGGTCGTTGAGCCACTTGGCCTGTGCCGGACGGTCATCGGCCAGACGCCACCAGATAAACGCCCACAACACCGCCGGCAAACCCTCGATGATGAACATCCAGCGCCAGCTGAAATGCTGGATCAGATAGCCCGAGACCACCGACATCCAGAGCATGGTCACCGGGTTGCCGAGGATCAGGAAGGTGTTGGCGCGCGAGCGTTCGGCACGGGTGAACCAGTGGCACAGGTACACCAGCATCGCCGGCATCACCGCAGCTTCAACCACTCCGAGCATGAAACGAATGACGATCAGCCAGTAGGCGTTGGAGACGATCCCGGTCAATGTCGCCAGGGCGCCCCAGAGAATCAGGCTGACGAAAATCAGCTTTTTCACGCTGTGCTTCTGGGCGTAGATCGCGCCCGGAATCTGGAAGAAAAAATAGCCGAGGAAGAACAGTGCGCCGAGCAGGGAAGACAACCCCGGGGTGATCATCAGGTCCTTGGCCATCCCGGAGGCGGCGGCGAACCCGTAATTGGCGCGGTCCAGATACGCCAGGCTGTAGGTGATGAAAACGATGGGCATGATGTACCACCAGCGGCGGGTGGCCAGTGTTGCGGTTTTCATAGTGATGCTCCTGAGCTTGTTGTTTTTGTCGCAGCAGGTAACGGTTGTGGCATCTCGTTCCCACGCTCTGCGTGGGAATGCCTCTAGGGACGCTCTGCGTCCCCTGTGACGCGGAGCGTCACGGGCTGCATTCCCACGCAGGAGCGTGGGAACGATCAGTGTCAGCGGCCTCAAATTCGGCATCCATTTCGGCTCGGGTGGGCAACCCCTCCATATCCCCACGGCTCTGCACCGCGCGGCTGCCGATCCAGTTGGCACGCTGCACGGCTTGGGCAACGCTGTGGTTCTCCAGCAGGGCGCTGATCAGGCCGACGGCAAACCCGTCACCGGCACCGACCGTATCGACCACGGTTGCCACGGGTACGCCTGCAACGAAACCTTCATCCTGATGCGTGCGGTAATACGCGCCGTGCGGGCCAAGTTTGATCGCCACGGCTTCGGCGCCCTGGTCGAGGTAAAACGCCGCGATGTCGGCGGGGTCTTCGAAACGGGTCAGCAACCGTCCTTCGCTCAAACCCGGCAGTACCCAATGGGCGAGGGCGGCGAGGCGGTTGATCTCGCTGATCATCTGTTGTTCGCTGGCCCACAGGCTCGGCCGCAGGTTGGGGTCGAACGACACGCTGCGCCCGGCATCGCGCATGCGCGTCATCAGTTCGAAGGACATTTCCCGGGCCGATGCCGACAGTGCCGGGGGAATGCCGGTGGCGTGCAAGTGCCGGGCCTTGAACAGTTGTGGCGCAATCGACTGCACCGACAAATGACTGGCCGCCGAGCCACGCCGGAAATACTCGACCAGCGGATCGCTGCCGTCATCGGTGCGGGACTTGAGCTGAAATCCGGTGGGGTGCGCCGGGTCGATGTCGACGTGACTGCAATCCAGGCCTTCTTTCTCCAGCGTATCGATGACGAACCGGCCGAGAGAATCGGCGCCCACCCGGCTCAGCCAGGCGACGTTAAAGCCCAATCGCGACAGGCCAATGGCGACGTTGCTGTCGGCCCCGGCAATGCGCTTGTGGAAGTGGCCGACGTCGGCCAGTTCACCGTTCTGTTCGGCGACGAACATCGCCATGGTTTCGCCGAACGACAGAATCTCGATCTCAGACATGCGCGGGCTCCAGGCGGGATTGGCCGAGGCGGGCGAGGGTAGCGACGTGGTCGGTGGTCAACCGTACCAGGTCATCGCCTTGCAGCGGATATTCCACCGCGCGCATCACGTTATGGGGCATGTGCCGCAACAATTGTTGCCACAGATGCAAGTCACTGGCCGCCGGTGGCACCGCCACCAGTTTGCCGTCAGCCCGGCGCGCCACTGCTTTGCAGTGCACGTAGCCGACATACCGACCGAGCAACCGCGCGGCACTGGCGGCGGACTGGTCCTGCCATTGCCAGTTGCCGATATCGAAGGTCATTTTGATTGGCAGCTGACGCTGCTCGACATCAGCGAAGAAACGCTGGAACGGTTCGATGCGACCGCCGTGCAAGGTCTGGTCGTTTTCCACCAAAAGCTGCACCGGGCTCTGCTGCAACACATGCGCCAGTGTTTGCAGGTCGTTGTTATCGGTGAAATAGCCCAGGGAGACTTTCAGCCATTTAGCGCCGAATGCCTCGGCGCGTTGCAGAGTCGAGAGCAGTTCCGGGTTGGGCGCCGATTGCCCGGCCAGCCACAACTCCAGCGGCGAGGAATACACGCTTTCCAGGCCCCGGGATTGCGTGGCATCGGCCAATTGCGCCGGGTCTTCGAGGGTTAGCAGTTCCTCGCGCCATTCGATATGCGTGGCGCCGGCAGCGGCCAGTACTTCGACAAAACTGCCTTGGCCGCGTTGGCGCACAAGCTCGGCGCCATAGCTGGACAGGCTGATGGAAACGGGTGGTTTGTTCATTGTTATCACCTCTGAAACCGGTTTCATTTTTGTTCAAAAAAAATGTTCAAAGAAATATCAGTGGCCAATGTGCCGTTCTTTCAGTCACCGAAAATGCCCAAGAGTCGACCCACGCACGATCAACCGCGCCGGAAAATCCAGGGTCCGCACTGGCCCGTCATCCCCACGCAAACGCTTGAGCAAGCACTCAAACGCACTCGCGCCAATGTCCTCGGTCGGCTGGGCGAGGGCGGTAATCCCGCTGCCCACCAACGGATACCAATCCAGATCATCCAGGGCGATCAGCCCGACGTCCTCGAACAGGTTGCACTGCAACTCACGTAACGCATGGGTGCTGGCCAGCGCGGCGATGCCGTTGGCGCAAAACAGCGCTTTCGGTCCGGGGCCGGGAGTGTTCAGGAAGGTTTTCAGCTGCGAGGTCAGTTCGCTGCCAGTCTCAACTACCATGCCCGTTAAAGCAGGACGTTGCTGTATCTGCGCCTTGAAACTGCTGACCCGCTCGATCCGCGAACTGGTGCCGTCAAACGGCTCCGTCACCATCAGCACATCGCGATAACCGCGTTCTTCAAGATGGGCCACGGCGATCTCGACGGCAGCGGGATTGTCCAGCCCCACCAGATCGCTATCGAACTGCTCGACCTTGCGATCCACCAGCACCATGGGCATTTCTCGCTGCAATTCGCGCAACTCATCCACGTGGTGGCCGAGGGTGTTCACGATCAAGCCTTCGATGTTGTACGAGCGCAGCAACGCCAGGTGCTGACGTTCCTGCTCGTCATCGCGATCGGTGTTGCACACCACCAGGCTGTAGCCATGCCGACGGCAGGCGGTTTCCACGCCATGCATCACGGCAATCGAATAGGGGTTACGGATATCGGCCACCAACATGCCGATCAGACGCGTGCGCCCACGTTTCAGGCCGCGGGCCATCTGGTTCGGGCGGTAACCGAGTTCGGCAATCGCCTGCTCGATGCGCAGGGCCGTGGCATCGGAGAGCAGGGCGCGGTCGTCGCCGATGAAGCGCGAGACGCTGGCTTTGGAGACGCCAGCGTGTTCGGCGACGTCGAGCATGGTGACGCGGCTGCGTTGGGCGGCGGAGAAGTCGTTCACGGATAGACAGCCTTCTTATTGGAATTATTCAGGGGCGAGCGCAAGGCCTGAAACCGGTTTCAGATAATCGCATAACCCATCGGCTCGTCAAGCTTGAAAAGGCCTGAACCCGACGACAGGACCGGAGTATTCCGACCAGCGGTAGTTAAACCTGTCAGATCTGACAGTAGGCGAGATCGCGATTACTGCGTTTAATTTCTCCCGGAGCAAAGGGTTTTCAAGGCCTCTGGAGAACGGCGGATGAGCACGACAACACCCATCGGAATACTCGCCGCGCCATTAAGCATTGACGGTGTCGGTGCCGACACGGTGCTTCCGCCGGACGCGCACCTCAATGGCGTGACACTGCGAATTCCCCCTTGGCCCGCACCTTCGGTCAAACCGGGCAATGGCGATTTGCTGGAGATCTGGATCCTCGAGCCAGGGGCAACTGCCGAGACGCTTTTTTACAGTAACCGTTTTCCCGTGCCGGTGATGTTTCCAACCTCTGTCCCGCTGCCGGCGCAATACTTGCAACTCGATGGAGAAATCATCCTGACCTATAGGGTTACGGCCGAAGATACCGGGAACCCCGATAGTTCATTGCCGCAACATTTCATTGTCAGGCGTGAGATCCCCGTCAACCTGACCGAACCGCGATTTCCCAGCGCCACCCTGTGGGGGTATCTCAATTGCAGTTCGCAACCGAAGTTGTGGGAGGCGGTATTAGTGCGTGTGCCCGCACAACCAGGGCGGTTTGCCGAGAATGATGAATGCGTTTTGGATTGGGAAGGCTTCACTAGCCTGAATGGCAGCGGTCCGATTCCTAATACGGCACTGCGACTCACTAAAAAATTGACGCGAGATGAAGCCAGTTCCGAGCTTGGGTTCGATTTCAAGCTGGAGAGCGATAAATACGAACAATACATAAAGCCGATGGAAAAGAATGCATCGGCATTGGCCCGTTACACGCTTTATCGAAATGGCATTGCACTAGGAAAGTCGCCGCAAGGTTTAGTGAAAATTGATCGGGGCGTTCCGGGCGAAAGTATTTCTTGTGGTCCAAATTGGCTGGGAGGATTGGGTTCAACTGTTGTAGATGTTTTACCGTTTCATCGTATCGAAAGTTGCAAAACGTCAAAGCCAGGAGCATGCAGTTTGCCGTCGCGCGGTTCTCCATCGGGCAATAACGTTGACAGTTCAATGACAAACTCATCGATGGAGTCTACGAAAATGAATATGCAAGTTAAAATGGGTGGTATTTTTGCTTTGCCTCCAACAATTGTCGGCCAGTTGGCGGATGGCAGGCTCACTCATAAGCAACTCAGAGAAGACCGACTTGTAAAGGTGCAGTTGGCGGATATTGATGACAAAAGTCCTGAAGGGGGGGCAAGGGTTGAACTTCATTTATTCCCTGAAGGTGTAGTTCCTGTTGAGTTTGATCCAACCTATGTGGTTGGGACAAAACTCAAAATTAATCAAGCAGGAGGCGACTGGACATACCCGATAGAGTTCGATGTGCCCGTCGACAAACTTATCGAGAGATTTCATGCGAGCGGTGACTACACATCCTACGAATGGGCATTCATCGTTTATGACGCATTTGATAACAGCGATACTTCCGGTCCATTCGCCCAGTCCTTGGTCGATTTGACCGCGCCTTACCAACGGCAACCCGGCGGGCCTAATGGTACGGGGCCAAGACCGGTTCTGCTGACCTTGGGAGGTACTGTTCCGGCAGTCATCGACGATGCCTGGTTGAACGACCCCGCCAATGCCGGGGGATTGAACCTTACTATTCCCACCGCCTATCAGAAGTTTGAAGCGGGCAACGATAATTGTATCTTCTGCATCTCCACCCAGACGACCTTTCCATTGATGCTGGCTGAACCGCCTGCATTCAACGGCCCATTGTCCGTAGGCGGGGTTATCAATATCACGCTTGCTTTCCTGACGGCCCTGGCTGAAGGGACATACTTTTACTCCTACAACCTCACAGATTTGCCGGGGAACATCAGCAACAACGCTGCCATTACCACGCTGTTCAAAAGGGTCAAAACACCGGCACCGGTACTCGACGTTCCAAGAATTCCGGTAACTGGAACCACTGGCCGTATACCCATTACCTTCTCGACGGTGGATCCCGCACCGACCCGAGCCATCATGGAAATCGATTATCCGCTTAACTCGCTTCCAGGTGACCGAATCATCCCGTACATCACCTCCGATTCAATCGTGGGTGGCGGGCCAATTGCCTTGCCGGAAAAAGCGATTCCGCCAGCCGGCACACCCGGCCCACTGACATTCGAACTGGATTACGCGACCTTGGCCGATGTCTTTGGCGACGCCAATAGCGCCGACGAAGTGGAGTTCGAATATTGGTATGAACTGAGTCGCCCCACCATTACGCCCAATCCGGTTTCGCCGTCTGCATTCGGTATATGTGACTTCGCTTATGCCGGACCGGAACAACCTAACCTGCCGGAACTGGAGAACCCTAACATTGCGCCGGTAGTGGTACAGGGCGCAGGCACGCCAGCACCAGCCCCCAATACACTGGGGCCGGCACAAGCAGGTGTTGCGGCAACCATGATTTGGCTTATCTGGACTGCCATCAATCGACCTGTAACAGGGCGTGAGATCGTCAAGTTCTACTATCAGGGCAAACAGGTTGGCGATCCCGTACCGGTGCGGGTAGGCGATACAACCGTCACCACCACATTGCCTTGGGACACGATTCGGGCTGAGGGGAACGGCACTGTCGCAGGTGGCAATCCCAGAGAGGCTTACCTGACAATCGAGTACCCTGGTAGCGCCAACGTGATGAGGCAGTTGATTACGACAAAGGTTGACGTGACGGCCATCGTGATCAACTTGCCTGCGCCACAAATTATTGTTTCAGCTTTCCGTACAACATCTGCGTCGGTGCCGGAGCGAGTCGTTACCAGTATCAACTGTCCGAGCCTTAACCACCCGGTTGTGGCGAATGGGCCCATGCCGCCTTATCAGACGCGCAACCTGCGGATCAGAATCCTGCGCGACGCCAATATCCCGACTGGCGCCACGGTGGACCTGGAGTTCGAAGGACGGGTAAGCAACGCGGTGGGTGCCGCTCCCATTCCCAACACACTCATCACCGCTTCGGCAACTATGCCAGCGACGGGCGTGCTGGAGTTCAGACTGACGGATTACGCAAAAATCAGAGAAATTCAGTTGCCGAGCACCATCCCTGGACAACGACCTGTCACCCGATATGCGCGTATTGCTTATAGGGTCAACGGTATCGAGTCACAGGTCACCGTTGCTGTGGCGCTCTTGAACTCCAGTCTGGTGTATTGCGAGCAGGAACGTCCTGAACCAACGCCTTAATCAGCACTTCAAGTAAATCTTCCTACTGATGACGGCGACAGAAGTTGTCGTCTTCATCAGTGGAAGCCAAGTTCTATATGTTCAGATACGGAGCCTCGTACAAGAAAAGGGGATAAGTCGTACATGTATGCAGATTTATCCTACATATCGCGGGATGGGTAAACCGTAGTCTGGCGGCCGTTCATTAGTCTGGCTCGCGCATTATCTTGAGTCAGAGACTCGTTCCTGACGGAATGTAATCGGGTAGGACTCATCTATGTCGTCAAGACCAGTATTCCCCTTTCACAAAACATCGATCAGCATCTGGGTATTGTCGTTTGTGCCCCTGCTGTTGAATTCATCGCTGGCCCAGGCTGCCACCGTCCCGGCGGGTACCAGTCAGTCCATCGATTCCAGTACACCACTGGATAACTGGCAACTTGAAACCAATGCCATATTAAGCGGCTCAGGTACCACCACGCTCGGTATCACCAGTTCAGCGGGTGGGTTGATTGACCTGACCAACTCAACAGTCACCTCCGCGGGAGAGGGAGGTTTTTCACAAGGCATTTTCCTGACTAACGCCACCGCTACGCTGAATGGTTCAACGGTCACCAGTGTGTCAGGGATTGGCATATCGGCCGTACGAGGCGTCTCAAGCATCGGCGGCTCCCAAGTAACCCTGCGTAACAACAGTGTTGTTCGAGGTCTGCTAGGGGGGATCGCGGGCAACCGTTTCAGTGAGCTAAATATTCAGAATTCCACCGTCGAAGGTACTGGCGCCAACAGTTTCGGGATTCGCCTGCTCGAGGGCTCACTGTCTGCCAGCGGCAGTACGATCACGGGTGGCCTCAATGGCTTGACTGTGGGTACTGACACATTGGCATCAACGGTCATTCCTTCATCTATCGTGCTGGACAGCACCCGCGTAGAAGGCCAAACCGGTTCGGCCATCGTTGTCGGCATCAATGCTCCGAACTTTCCAACCGTGGCCAACATCGAGGTACGTAATGGATCGACACTGGTCGGCGGTAACAATACTCTGCTCGAAGTCGGCACTGGCGCCTCGGCCAGTTTTCTCGTTGATAACAGTAACTTGACTGGCAATGTCTTGGTGGCTTCAGGCAGTTCGGCCAACGTCACCTTGCAAAACAATGCGTCGTTGACCGGTGACTTGCAGAACGTTACCAGCGCAACCCTCAACAATCAGGCGCGGATGACCGGCAATGTGCTGGGGGCCTCAAGTGTAGTGATCGACAACGCGTCCACGCACACCGGCAACTTGCAAGATGTCGCCAATGTATCGATCAATAACCAGAGCGTGATGACGGGTAATGTATCGGCCGCTGCGAACAGCGTTTCCGGTCTGACATTGGACAATGGTGCCAGCCTGACCGGTCAGGTGAACAATGTCGCCAACTTCTCGATCAACAATCAGGCGCTATGGCAGATGACCGACAGCCAGTCGGTGAACAACCTCACGCTGAACAATGGAGGCAGGGTGCGGTTAGGGGGGAATCAGGAATACTTCCAGTTGAATGTGGCCAATCTGGCGGGCAGTGGTACGTTCGAGATGGGCACTGATTTCAATAAGGGCATCAGCGATCTGTTGAACGTCACCGGCAGCGCTGCTGGTAATCATCAATTACTGGTGTCCAGCACTGGCCTCGATCCGGTCAATGATTCATCGATCAAGGTGGTGCAGAGCGTCGCCGGGAGTGCTCAATACGGCCTTGTCAACAATCGTGTCGATGTCGGCGCGTTCACCTACCGTCTGGTCAAGGAAGGTGATGACTGGTACCTGCAACCCGATAAAGAAGTCGTCAGCACACCGACCCGCTCGGTATTGGCGATGTTCGGCACCGCGCCCACGGTAATCTATGGCGAAATGGCTTCGCTGAACAATCGCATGGGCGACTTGCGGGTGAATGGTGGGCAGACGGGCGGGTGGGTTCGCTCTTACGGGAATCGATACAGCATCAGCAATAACGCTTACGGCGATGGTTACAGTCAGAACCAATATGGTCTGTCCATCGGTGTCGATACCCCGGTACAGATCGCAGGCGAGCGTGTGTTGCTGGGTGTGTTTGCCGGTTATAGCAAGTCGAACCTCGACTTGAGTCGCGGCAGCTCCGGCGAAATTGATAGTACCTCTCTCGGCGTCTACGGCACCTGGTTGGGTGATAGCGGCTACTACCTGGACACCGTGGCCAAACTCAATCATTTCCGCAACGATGCCAAGGTGACGATGAGCGATGGCGCCAGAACCGAGGGCAACTACAACAATCTGGGAGCCAGCGCGTCGGTCGAGTTTGGTAAGCACATCGATATCAAGGACGGGTATTACGCAGAACTGTTTACACAGTGGCAGGCGGCCTCGGTTCAAGGAAAAGACTTCAGCCTGGAAAACGGTTTGCAGGCTGACGCCGATACGACGCGCTCCATGCTGGGCAAGGTGGGCGTGACGTTGGGACGCGGTATGACACTGTCCAATGGCAGCGTACTGCAACCACATGTTCGCGCAGCCGTCGTTCATGAGTTTGTGAAAAACAACGAAGTTCGAGTCAACGATAACAAATTCAACAATGACCTGTCCGGTAGCCGGTTCGAAGTGGGGGCAGGTGCCTCCTGGACATTGAATGATCGCTGGCAACTCCATGCTGAACTGGATACCAGTAAAGGTGACAATGTCACCAAGGACATCGGTGTCAATATGGGGGCGCATTACAAGTTTTAAACGCTAAATAAAAAGGGAAGCTTCGGCTTCCCTTTTTATTGGCATCAGAACGGATTATCCAGCCTTCAATACCTGGAATTCTCCCTTAAGAATAAAGGTTTTTCCCTCGGTCCCCGGTAGCTCGAGATCAATGTTGAATTTGCCCTTGATATTCTCTCCCGCGGCCGACTCCACCTCGATCTTGCCCGAAACAGCTTCATAAATTGTGTTGTCAGCGTCTATAAAGCTGGCGCTGACATCATCACGACTTTTCAATAGAAAGATGCCAGTTTCGCCGTTCGCGGGAATGGACATGTGTAGTTCTCGAGCGGGCGAACTTTTTGCTCTTGTTTTTGAAGCTGGCCGGTCAATTGCTGTAATCAGCACGGCTTCAGTTTTGTTGATACCTGTCTTTACCCTGTCGATGAGCCGGGAAGTGGCGATAAACTCAGGAAAATCTTTATCAGTGTTTGCGAAAGCCGAGGCATTCACATAATTGCCTGGGGCAAAGCTGGTTCGTTTGATCACTGCGTTCATGGATTCGGTCTCCGTTACTTTAAGTAAGGTATCCAAAGGCCGTGACCGACCCTAATCCTGGATGAACTATAAAAGCCTGTTTGGGGACAAGCTGTAAACTGTCATTGTTGACAGTTTACAGCGGCTGGTATTTATGGGCGCAATATGAAGCTGTAGCGCTTGCTGTTTCGCGTTGATACGCACTTATAGCGCTTTCGTCTATACAACGATGCGACCACCGCTTTGAAGCTTGTGCACAAATCAGTTTCAGCCAAACAATCCCGCCGCAATATTGATCGAAAACCCCAAAATCGCCGTATTGAACACAAACCCGATCAACGACTGCGCCAGTACGATCTTGCGCAAGTCCCGCGTGGCGACGCCCACATCTGCGGTCTGCACCGCCACGCCGATGGTGAACGAAAAGTACAGAAAGTCCCAGTAATTAGGGGTTGTCAGCCCCTCGGCAAAACGCAGCGCCGGTTCCTTGCCGTTCCAGGTGTAATACAGCCGGGCATAGTGCACGCTGAAAATCACCCCGATCAGTAGCCATGAACCGATCACCGTCAATGCGGTGAAACCGTAGCGCAGCAGTTTACGGGCGGTTTCCAGGTCCCTGCTGCCGGCGAGTTCGAAGGTGATGGTCCCGAGGCTGGCCAGTGCCGCGATGCACACCAGCAGCAACACCAGACCGGCGTTTTCATCTTCGACCTCGGCAATGCGTTTCACGTCCGGGGCCTTGGCCCGCATGGTGAGCCAAAGCATCAGCACCAGATACGTCCAGACCCCGGCGTTCCAGCCGATGAGGATTTTGCTGATGATCGAATCGGCCGGGGCGAGAATGCCTGCCGCGATGCCGAGTGTGGCAGCGGCGGACAGGCGAGGGTGGGTGCGGGCAAGTAGGGGCATGGAGGCTCGATGCGTCTGGGCTTTGCAAACACCATAGCCCAGCGTTGTCCGTTGTGACCACAACGACACGCCCCCTGTAGGAGCGAGGCTTGCCCGCGAAGGCGGTGTGTCAGTCGACATTAATGTTGAATGTGACGGCCTCTTCGCGGGCAAGCCTCGCTCCTACAGGGGATGTGTTGTTGGTTAGGTGTCCTTATGGCGTTTGCGCACCAGTTTCATCACCACCACAAAAAACACCGGTACGAACACCACCGCCAGCGTCGCGGTGATCATCCCGCCGATCACCCCGGTGCCGATGGCTTGCTGGCTCGCCGAACTGGCCCCGGTGGCAATTGCCAACGGCACCACGCCGAGGATGAACGCCAGCGACGTCATGACAATCGGCCGCAACCGCAGGCGTGCGGCTTGCAGGGTGGCGTCGATCAGGTCATGGCCTTCGTCGTACAGGCTCTTGGCGAACTCGATGATCAGGATCGCGTTCTTCGCCGACAGGCCAATGATGGTGATCAGCCCGACCTTGAAGAACACGTCATTGGGCATCCCGCGCAGGGTCACAGCCAGGACCGCGCCGAGCACACCCAGCGGCACCACCAGCAGCACCGAAGTCGGAATCGACCAACTCTCATACAGCGCCGCCAGGCACAGGAACACGATCAGCAGCGACAGCCCGAGCAGAATCGGCGCCTGACTGCCGGACAAGCGTTCCTGCAACGACAACCCGGTCCATTCCTGACCCAACCCTGCCGGGCCTTGCGCTACCAGCCGTTCGATTTCTGCCATGGCTTCGCCGGTGCTGTGACCGGGCGAAGGCTCGCCGGAAATGCTGATGGCCGGGTAGCCGTTGTATCGGGTCAATTGCGCCGGGCCCTGAGTCCAGTTGGCCCGAACGAAGGCCGACAGCGGCACCATTTTTTCAGCGTTGTTGCGTACGTGAATTTTCAGCAGATCGGCGACCTGGCTGCGTTGATCGCCTTCAGCCTGGACCACCACTCGCTGCATTCGCCCCTGGTTGGGAAAGTCGTTGATGTAGGCCGAACCGACCGCCGTGGACAGCACATTGCCAATGTCGGCAAAGGATATGCCCAGGGCGTTGGCCTGTTTGCGGTCGACTTCCAGCTGAACCTGCGGCGCTTCGGCCAAGGCACTTTCGCGCACATTCATCAGGATCGGGCTTTTCTCGGCGGCGGCGAGCAATTCGCTGCGCGCTTTCATCAGCGTGGCATGGCCGAGGCCGCCACGGTCCTGCAAGCGGAACTCGAAACCGCTGGAGGTGCCGAGACCGTCAACCGGCGGCGGCAGCACCGAGAAAGCCATGGCATCCTTGATATGGCTCAGCGCGATGTTGGCGCGATCGGCGATGGAACTCGCCGAGTCGTCGCTGCCCCGATCCGACCAGTCCTTGAGCGTGGTGAACGCCAGCGCGGCGTTCTGCCCGCTACCGGAAAAACTGAAGCCGAGAATCACTGTGCTGTCGCCGACACCCGGTTCGGTGGCGTTGTGTGCTTCGATCTGCTCCACCACATTTATCGTGCGATTCTTGCTCGCACCGGGTGGCAGTTGAATATCGGTGATGGTGTAACCCTGGTCTTCAACCGGCAGGAACGAGGAGGGCAGGCGACTGAAACACAGCCCCAGACCGATCAGCAATACGCCGTAGATCAGCAGATAACGGCCTGTTCGTTTCAGCGCATAGGCGACCCAGCCTTGATAACGCTCGGTCAAACGCTCGAATCCACGGTTGAACCAGCCAAAGAATCCGGCTTTCTCGTGATGTTCGCCCTTGGCAATTGGCTTGAGCAGCGTTGCACACAGTGCCGGGGTCAAAGTCAGGGCGAGGAATGCCGAGAACAGGATCGACGTGGCCATGGACAGCGAGAACTGTTGGTAAATCACCCCGACCGAGCCCTGCATGAACGCCATCGGAATGAACACCGCCACCAGCACCAGGGTGATGCCGATGATCGCGCCGGTGATCTGCTTCATCGCCTTGCGCGTCGCTTCCTTGGGCGACAGGCCCTCGGTGGCCATGATTCGTTCGACGTTCTCCACCACCACAATCGCGTCGTCCACCAGGATGCCGATCGCCAGCACCATGCCAAACATGGTCAGCACGTTGATCGAGAAGCCCAGCGCGAGCATGGTCGCAAACGTGCCCATCAACGCCACCGGCACCACCAGCGTCGGGATCAGCGTGTAGCGGATGTTCTGCAGGAACAGGAACATCACCGCAAACACCAGCACCATTGCCTCGCCGAGGGTATAGATCACCTTGGTGATCGAGACTTTGACGAAGGGCGAAGTGTCGTACGGAATCTTGTATTCGACACCGGCAGGGAAATAGCGCGCCAGTTCGTCCATTTTCGCCCGCACCAGGGTTGCGGTACTCAGGGCATTAGCCCCCGGCGACAGTTGCACACTGACGGCGGTGGACGGTTTGCCGTTCAGGCGTGTGGAGAACTGATATTCCTGGCTGCCGATCTCGACCCGCGCTACATCACGGATGCGCACGTTGGAGCCGTCAGGATTGGCCTTGAGCACGATGTCGGCGAATTCTTCAGGTGTCGACAATTGGCCTTTGACCAGAACGGTCGCGGTGATTTCCTGAGTGGTACGGGTCGGCAAGTCGCCGATGCTGCCCGCGGAAACCTGAGCGTTCTGCGCGACGATAGCGGCGTTGACGTCAGCCGGGGTCAGGTTGAAGCCGATCAGCTTCTGCGGGTCGATCCAGATCCGCATCGCCCGCTCGGCGCCGTACAACTGGGCCTTGCCGACGCCGTCCAGACGCTTGATCTCGTTCATCACGTTGCGCGCCAGGTAATCGCTGAGCGCCACGTCATCGAGCTTGCCGTCGCTGGAGGTGAGGGTGATCAGCAACAGGAAACCGGCGGAGACTTTCTCCACCTGCAAACCTTGCTGGGTGACTGCCTGAGGCAGGCGCGACTCAACCGCTTTGAGGCGGTTTTGCACATCGACCTGGGCCATTTCCGGATTGGTGCCCGGCTGGAACGTCGCGGTGATGGTGGCGCTGCCGAGGCTGCTCTGGGATTCGAAGTACAGCAGATGGTCGGCGCCGTTGAGTTCTCCCTCGATCAGGCTGACCACGCTTTGGTCCACGGTCTGCGCCGAAGCGCCGGGGTAGGTGGCGTAGATTTCGACTTTCGGTGGCGCAACGTTCGGGTACTGCGCCACCGGTAACTGCCCAATGGCCAACGCACCGGCCAGCAGGATGAACAAGGCAACTACCCAGGCGAATACCGGGCGGTCGATAAAGAACTGCGGCATAAAAAGCGTCCTGCTTACTGACCAGAAACCTGGGCAAGTGGAAGAGGGGTGTTGTCGATCTGGACTTTTTCACCGGGGCGCGCGTGTTGCAGGCCTTCAGTGACGATGCGGTCGCCGGGCTTGAGGCCGCGGGTGACGATCCAGCGATCGTTCTGCACCGCGCCCAGCTCTACCGGTTGCTGGCCGACTCGCTGCTCGGCGTCGAGCAGTAGCACTTGGGCGACACCGGCGCTGTCACGCTGAATGGCCCGTTGCGGCACGCTGATGCCTTGCTGATTGAACGCTTGCTCCAGACGCACGCGCACGAAGCTGCCCGGCAGTAGGTCGAGGTCGGGGTTGGGGAACTCGCTGCGCAGAATGATCTGACCGGTGCCCGGGTCGACGGTGATGTCGGTGAACAACAACTTGCCGGGCAATGGATAAAGGCTGCCGTCGTCCTGGATCAGCGTGGCTTTGGCCTGGCCTTGGCCCACTTCCTTCAGTTGGCCGGAACGGAAGGCCCGGCGCAGGTCGTTGAGTTCACGGGTCGATTGGGTCAGGTCGGCGTGGATCGGGTTCAACTGTTGGATCAGCGCCAGCGGCGTGGTTTCGTTCTGCCCCACCAACGCGCCTTCAGTCACCAGCGCGCGGCCGATGCGCCCGGAAATCGGCGCGGTGACGGTGGCATAACCGAGGTTCAGTTTCGCCCGCTCCACCGCGGCTTTGTTGGCGGCGACATCGGCGGCGGACTGCCGGGCGTTGGCGCGGGCATTGTCGTAGTCCTGAGCGCTGATGGCATTGCCTTCGATCAACTGGGCGTAACGCTGCTCCTGCAATCTGGCCTGGAATGCGTTGGCTTCGGCCTTGCGCAGCGCGGCTTCGGCGCTGTCCAGGTCGGCCTTGAAGGGGGCCGGGTCGATACGGAACAGAACGTCGCCTTTATTCACGTCGCTGCCTTCGCGGAAGACCCGCTGCAACACCACGCCGGCGACCCGGGCGCGCACTTCGGCAATGCGCGGCGCAGCGATCCGCCCGCTCAGTTCGCTGCTGATCGACAGCGGTCGGGCTTCGATGGTTTCGATGCGCACAGTGGCCAGCGGTGCTTGTTCTTCGGCGGTCGAAGACTGGTCACAAGCACTCAGTGTCAACGCCAGGGCAATCAGGCTGAGTGTGGCAAGCAGGTTCTTTGACATGGAAATACCCCAATAATGACTACCCGCATCCTACGGGGAGTCGACGAGGGTAGCGGTGAAGCTTTGTAGGTGCTGTGTGAAATTGTGTAAGGGTTTTGCTCGCGTGTGCGTGAGGGCGTATATCCTTCGCAGCCTGAAACTTTTTGCGACGGTTATGCCGCCATCGCGGGCAAGCCCGCGATGGCCCCCCGCCAGTCGCCACAGCACTTTCTGGAAACACCCATGCCCAACATCCTCCTGGTCGAAGACGACACCGCACTCTCGGAACTGATTGCCAGCTACCTGGAACGCAACGGTTATTCCGTCAGCGTGATCAGCCGCGGCGATCATGTACGCGAACGCGCGCGGGTCAGTCCGCCGGACCTGGTGATTCTCGATCTGATGTTGCCGGGGCTCGATGGCTTGCAGGTATGCCGCTTGCTGCGGGCCGATTCGGCGACGTTGCCGATCCTGATGCTCACTGCTCGTGACGACAGCCACGATCAGGTGCTGGGCCTGGAAATGGGTGCCGACGACTACGTCACCAAACCCTGCGAGCCCCGTGTGTTGTTGGCCCGCGTACGCACGCTGTTGCGCCGCAGCAGCCTCAGCGAACCGCAGACCGCTAATGACCGCATTCTCATGGGCAACCTGTGCATCGATCTGTCCGAGCGCACCGTGACCTGGCGCGAGCAACTGGTCGAGTTGTCCAGCGGCGAATACAACCTGCTGGTGGTGCTGGCCCGGCATGCCGGCGAGGTGCTGAGCCGCGACCAGATTCTGCAACGCCTGCGCGGTATCGAATTCAACGGCACCGACCGCTCGGTGGATGTGGCCATCTCCAAACTGCGACGCAAGTTCGACGATCACGCCGGCGAGGCGCGCAAGATCAAGACCGTGTGGGGCAAGGGCTACCTGTTCAGCCGCTCCGAGTGGGAATGCTGAACCATGTTCAGAATCCTGTTTCGTCTGTATCTGGTGACCATCGTTTCATTCAGCGCGGCGATCTACCTGGTGCCGGATCTGGTGATCAAGGCTTTTCATGAGCGCTTTGTGACCTACAACCTCGATTATTCCCGAGGCTTGCAAACGCTGATCGTCAAACAGTTTCGTACGGTGCCTGTCGAGCAGTGGCCGGCGTTGGCGATGGAGATGGACAAGGAGTTCCAGCCGCTGCACATCATTTTGGCCCGCAACGACGATGCCGAATTTACCCTGGATGAGCGCGAACGCTTGCAGCGCGGGGAGAACGTGGTACGCATCGGCGACTGGGGCTGGCGCACCCTGGCGGTGACACCGTTGAACGAGCAGATGGTGGTGGAAATGGTCGTGCCACCGGACCCCACGGATGTCAGTTGGTTGTACTGGAGCATCAACGTGCTGATTGGTGCGACGATGCTGGGCTGCCTGTTGTTGTGGCTGCGCCCGCACTGGCGCGACCTGGAACGTCTCAAAAGTACCGCCGAACGCTTCGGCAAGGGCCACCTGAGCGAGCGCACGCAGATTTCCCCCAGCTCCAACATTGGCAGCCTGGCCAATGTGTTCGACACCATGGCCGGCGACATCGAAAACCTGCTCAACCAGCAGCGCGACTTGCTCAACGCCGTGTCCCACGAATTGCGCACGCCGTTGACGCGGCTGGATTTCGGCCTCGCCCTGGCGCTGTCCGACGACTTGCCGGCCACCAGTCGCGAGCGTCTGCAAGGCCTGGTCGCGCACATTCGCGAACTGGATGAACTGGTGCTGGAGTTGCTGTCCTACAGCCGCCTGCAAAACCCGGCGCGGCTGCCGGAACAGGTCGAGGTGTCGCTGGATGAATTCATCGACAGTATTTTGGGCAGCGTCGATGAAGAGCTTGAGTCACCGGAAATCGTCATTGATGTGCTGCTGCACGGTCAGCTCGAACGCTTCTCGCTGGACCCGCGATTGACCGCCCGGGCGATCCAGAACCTGCTGCGCAACGCCATGCGCTATTGCGAGAAGCGGATTCAGATTGGTGTGCAGGTGTGCGCCAAAGGCTGTGAGATCTGGGTGGACGACGATGGCATCGGCATTCCGGAGGAGGAGCGGGAGCGGATCTTTGAGCCGTTCTATCGGCTGGATCGCAGTCGGGATCGCGCCACAGGCGGGTTTGGCCTGGGGCTGGCAATCAGCCGCCGAGCACTGGAAGCGCAGGGCGGCACGCTGACTGCGCAAGCGTCGCCGCTGGGTGGGGCGCGGTTCAGGCTTTGGTTGCCAACCCCCGCCTGAATCTTGCGACATCCCTGTGGCGAGGGGGCTTGCCCCCGTTGGGTCGCGAAGCGGCCCCCTGCATCTTTTCAGTTACATCGCGGGGTGGGGCAAGATTTGCGACTGCTTCGCAGCCGAACGGGGGCAAGCCCCCTCGCCACAGGGCACCACTAGCCGCAGGAACCCAGTATTTCGGTTGATGGAATCAACCCGACCCCCGCCACCTGCATCCGCTCAATCGCCGCCGCCAGCGACCCTTCCAGATCAATCGCCCGGCAAGCATCCATCACCACAAACGCATTGAACCCTGCCGCCCGCGCATCCAACGCGGAGAACATCACGCAGAAATCCAGTGCCAGCCCGACCATGTAAACCGTGTCGATGCCGCGTTCTTTCAGGTATCCGGCCAAACCGGTGGTTGTGGTTCGATCCGCCTCCAGAAATGCCGAATAACTGTCGATGTCCGGGTTGCAGCCCTTGCGGATGATTAATTGGGCGTGGGGCAGGTCCAGCTCCGGGTGGAACTCGGCGCCGGGTGTGGCGCGAACACAATGCTCCGGCCACAGCGTCTGTTCACCGTAAGGCAACTGAATCACGTCGTAAGGCTTACGCCCAGGGTGGCTGGAAGCGAACGAGGCGTGGCCGGGCGGGTGCCAGTCCTGGGCAATGACGACCTGTTTGAACTGGCGACCCAGACGATTAATCAGGGGCACAATCAGGTCACCCTCCGGCACCGGCAATTGACCGCCCGGAATGAAGTCGTTTTGTACGTCGATGACCAGTAAGGCAGCGCGTGAAGAAATCGGCATGGGTAGGGTTCCTCCTTGGAAAGTCAGGCGCAAGCATAGTGACATCTGTGTTCACGCGCCAAGACGGTTTCTAACAATTTCGGCGGTGCGGCCAATCGCGAGCAAAGGCTAAAAATCCAGAAGCCAGTCCCGCATTTGGCCGAACCGCTGCCTTACTGCCGACACAGATGCCTTGTTATAGTTCGGGCCTCATTTTTTGCCCGGTAAAGGATCACTGCCATGTCTCAATACACCGCCTTCAGCGTCGAACTGGCCGATAACATCGCCCATGTGCAGATCAACCGCCCGGACAAGATCAACTCGATGAACGCCGCGTTCTGGAGCGAGATCATCGAGATTTTCCAGTGGGTCGACGACACCGATGAAGTCCGGGTGGTGGTGCTCAGTGGCGCTGGCAAGCATTTTTCTTCCGGCATCGACCTGATGATGCTCGCCGGTGTGGCCAATGAGCTGGGCAAGGACGTCGGCCGCAATGCGCGCCTGCTGCGGCGCAAGATCCTGGCATTGCAAGCGTCGTTCAACGCCGTCGACAACTGCCGCAAACCGGTGCTGGCGGCGGTGCAGGGTTATTGCCTGGGCGGCGCCATCGACCTGATTTCCGCCTGCGACATGCGTTACGCGGCCGAGGACGCGCAATTTTCCATCAAGGAAATCGATATCGGCATGGCGGCCGATGTTGGCACTTTGCAACGCTTGCCGCGGATCATCGGTGACGGCATGCTGCGTGAACTGGCTTACACTGGTCGCACCTTTGGCGCCGAAGAAGCGCGTAACATTGGCCTGGTCAATCGCGTCTACAGCGACACCGCCAGCCTGCTTGAAGGCGTGATGGGGATTGCCCGCGAAATCGCCGGCAAGTCGCCGATTGCCATCACCGGCACCAAAGAGATGATCAGCTACATGCGCGACCATCGCATCGACGACGGCCTCGAATACGTCGCCACGTGGAACGCCGCCATGCTGCAGTCCACCGATCTGCGCGTGGCCATGGCCGCCCATATGAGCAAACAGAAACCCGAATTTCTGGATTGATTAACCATGACTTCACGCTGGACCACCGCAGTACTGGACACCGATCAACCCGGCGGCTGGGCCGTGGCGCGCAGCCCCGAAGGCTTTTTGTTCGATGACAATGGCGCGCTGTTTCCACGGGAATGGCTCAAGCGTCAGGACTTGTCGATTCTCGCCGAGCACGGCATCGGTCACCTGGATGGCGAACCGGTCTACCTGCTGGAACTGCGCAGTCACAGCGACGTGCCGGGCTGTAACTGGAAAGGCCTGCGGGCGTTCATGCTCGAGGGCGATCACACCGTCTACAAGGTTCTGGGCTATGCCGCGCAAATCGGTACCTGGGCCCGTGAGCACCGCTTTTGCGGCAACTGCGGGCAGGCGATGATCCAGGTGCCGCGCGAGCGGGCAATGTACTGCGAACCGTGCGATTTACGCAGCTACCCGCGTATTTCGCCGAGCATGATTGTGCTGGTGACCCGTGGCGACGAGGTTCTGCTGGCTCGTTCACCGCGTTTTGTCACTGGGGTCTACAGCACGTTGGCGGGGTTTGCCGAGCCGGGTGAGTCGGCCGAAGATTGCCTGATTCGCGAGGTTCGCGAAGAGGTGCAGATCGAGGTCAAGAACATCCAGTACATGGGCAGTCAGTGCTGGCCGTTCCCGCATTCGATGATGCTCGGTTTTCATGCCGAGTACGCCGGTGGCGAGATTGTCTGTCAGGAAGACGAGATCGAAGACGCCCAGTGGTTCAACGTGCACGAGCTGCCGCCGTTGCCGGCGTCACGCTCGATTGCCCGCTACCTGATCGACGTCTACGTGGCGCGGCGCTTAGGCCACGCTGAACCAGTGCTGCCAGGCTAGGCGCACGGTCAGACCGAGCACCACCGTAATGAACACCGGACGAATGAATTTCGCACCGCCGCTGATGGCGGTGCGTGCGCCGAAGAAGGCGCCGACCATCACCGACAGGCCCATGCTCAGGCCGATGACCCAGTCCACTTGCCCGGAAAAAATGAACACCGACAGCGCCGCAATGTTGCTGACGAAGTTCATGCTGCGTGCCACGCCGCTGGCCTTGACCAGGTCGATGGGGTAGAGCAGCAGGCTGCTGACGGTCCAGAACGCCCCCGTTCCCGGGCCGGCCACGCCGTCATAGAAACCGAGGCTGAAGCCTTGACTCGATTGCCACTTTTTCTTGATCGGTGCATCGCTGTCCAGCGGCGCTTTCGGTGTGCCGCCGAACAACAGGTATAGGCCGCAGGCGAACACAATTACCGGCAGCATCTTGTTCAGCCATTCCGCCGGCAAATAATGAGCGACGATGGCGCCGCTGAGCGCACCAACCAACGTGCCGACGATGGCGTGCATCCATTGCCGTGGATGAAACAGCTTGCGCCGGTAGAAGGTGAAACTGGCGGTGGCCGAGCCGAAGGTGGAACTGAGTTTGTTGGTGCCCAGTACCAGATGCGGCGGCAGGCCGGCGGTCAGCAGTGCCGGGGTGGTCAATAGACCGCCGCCGCCAGCGATGGCGTCAATGAAACCGGCAATGAAAGCGACGAGAGCCAGAACGGCCAGGGTAGTGAGGTCAACGCTGAGTTCGAAAGGCATGGAATGGGGCTTATTCGGCAGGGCGCAGAAGAGGGCTGCGGGAAAGGCCGGTATCTTACTCATATCCAACTTATGCGGCGACCTGTCTGGCGCAATGCATACACAGCCAAATTGTCATGGCTGTACACGGTCCCCGTAGGAGCTGGCGAAGCCTGCGATCTTTTGATCTTAAAAAGGCAAAGTCAAAAGATCGCAGCCTGCGGCAGCTCCTACAGGGGGGATTGTGTTTACAGGCCCAGATCGGAGAGACCTGGGTGATCATCCGGCCGGCGACCCAGCGGCCAATGGAACTTGCGCTCGCTTTCCTTGATCGGCATGTCGTTGATGCAGGCGTAGCGGTTGAACATCAGGCCGTTCTCGTCGAACTCCCAGTTCTCGTTGCCGTAGGAACGGAACCAGTTGCCCGAGTCGTCGTGCCATTCGTAGGCGTAACGCACGGCGATGCGGTTGTCGCCATGGGCCCAGAGTTCCTTGATCAGCCGGTAGTCCAGTTCCTTGGCCCATTTGCGGGTCAGGAAAGCTTTGGCTTCTTCGCGGTTGTGGGCGAACTCGGCGCGGTTACGCCACTGGGTGTCCAGTGTGTAGGCCAGGGACACCCGTTCCGGATCACGGGAGTTCCAGCCGTCTTCGGCCAGGCGAACTTTTTCGATGGCCGATTCACGGGTAAACGGCGGCAATGGCGGACGAACTTCGGCAGTAGACATATTAAGTCTCCCTATCAAATTAACGTTCAAGCAAGTTGTCGGGCTTATTTAAAGTGTTACAGGTCCAATAACTTTCGCGCCATGCATTGCGCATTATCGGCGGCACTGTGATCACCCGTCACAAGCGCTACGGTAATGGCACCGTCGATCAGGATCAGCAGCTGTCTGGCCAGCGTCTCCGGGTCTGTTGCGCCATGTTCGGTACAGAGCTCGCGCACGTAGTCGAGCAGCTTCTGTTTGTGGTCTTTGGCGACCAGGCGAACCGGGTCTTGCGGGTCGCCGGTTTCGCCGCTGGTGTTGATGAATGCGCAGCCGCGGAAGCCTTCGGAGGCGAACCAGGCCTTGAGCACGGTAAACAGGTTGAGCAGCCGCTCGGCCGGGGTTTGGGCCTTGCCGACTTCGCTCCGGTACCAGTGCATCCAGCGCACATCGCGGCGTTGCAGGGCCGCGACGACCAGCTCCTCCTTGTTGGCGAAGTAGCGGTAAATACTTTTTCTGGAGACGCCGGCGGTTTTCACCAGAAGATCCATGCCGGTGGCAGCGATGCCACTTTTGTAGATCAACTTTTCGGTGACATCCAGAATGATGTCGCGTGTGTCGTTGCTAGTGATTTCGTTCATGTGGCTAACAGTAGAATGATCGTTCTCCTTGGTCAACGTTTTTTTCAGTGATCGTTCCCACGCTCTGCGCGGGAACGCCGCCATGGGCGCTCCGCGTCCAGCGTTAATGTGACGCAGAGCCTCACGAGATGGATTCCTTTGCTGCGCATGGGAACGATCGGTGCGGGGTCTTTACAGACAGTAACAAGACCCAAACCCATCCATGGTGTAAGCTCTCAGGCTCTTCGGATTCGACCCTTTGCGAGCCCTATGCCGTTGCTTTTCAAACGTTCTCTGCTGCCTAAATTGCGCAGTTTTCCGCTGACCGCCGATGCCGTCACCATCCTCTCTGGCGCTGCCGAGTTCCGTCGTTGCCTGCTGGAAAAAATCGCTCAGGCGACCCGGCGTATCTACATCGTTGCGCTGTACCTGCAACAGGATGAGGCCGGCCAGGAAATCCTCGATGCGCTGCACGCGGCCAAACTGGCGCGTCCGGAACTGGACGTGGTGGTGGTTGTGGACTGGCTGCGCGCCCAGCGCGGCTTGATCGGTGCCGGCAAGCAACCGGGCAACTCGGCCTGGTATCAGGAAACCACCCGCACCCACGAAAGCGAAGTGCCGGTGTACGGCGTGCCGGTGCAGACCCGCGAGCTGTTCGGCGTGCTGCATTTGAAGGGCTTCGTGATCGACGATTGCGTGATCTACAGCGGCGCGAGCCTGAACAACGTTTACCTGCACAAATTCGACAAGTACCGCTTCGACCGTTATCACCTGCTGCAGAATCAGGCGCTGGCCGATTCGATGCATCACCTGATCCAGCACGGTTTGATCACTTCCAAAGCGGTGCATCGCCTCGACCTGCCGAACCTGCCGACCACCCGCAGTCTGCGCCACGACATCGGCGACCTGCGCAGCCGTCTCAAGCACGCGGCGTATGACACCACGGCGGGCAGCACGGCAAAGGGCGGTTTATCGGTCAGTCCGTTGCTCGGTGTGGGCAAGAACAACCCGTTGAGTCGGGTGATCTGCGAGCTGATTGCCAGTGCGCAGCATCAGCTGACCATCTGCACGCCGTACTTCAACCTGCCGCTGGCGGTGACCCGGGAAATCAATCGGGCTCTTGCTCGCGGCGTGAAGATCGACATCATCGTCGGCGACAAGACCGCCAACGATTTCTACATCCCGCCCAGCGAGCCGTTCAAGGTGATCTCAGCGCTGCCATACCTCTACGAAATCAGCCTGCGACGTTTCGCCAAGCGTCATCAGCGCAGCATCGACAGCGGCAAGCTGAACCTGCATCTGTGGAAGGACGGTGACAACACCTATCACCTCAAGGGCATGTGGATCGATCAGCGCTACACCTTGCTGACCGGCAACAACCTCAATCCACGGGCGTTCCGTCTCGACCTGGAAAACGCGTTGCTGATTGATGATCCGAAAGGCGAGTTGCTGGAGCCACGTGGCAAGGAACTGGCGGAGATTTTCCAGCACACCCGCCGTATTGAGCGTTACCTGGATCTGCAAACGCTACCGGATTACCCGGCGGGAGTGGCCAAGTTTCTCAAGCGTGTGAGTCGGGTGCGGATCGAGCGGTTGTTGTATCGGATTTTGTAGGGTTCAAAAGCAAAGATTGCAGCCTTCGGCAGCTCCGCGCCTGTGGGCGCCGCCGAAGGCTGCGATCTTTTCACAGACAACGCCGATATTCAGTTCAACCCCAACTTCCCCCGCAACATCGACAAATCCTCAGCCAGTGTATTCACCGGCCCGACCAGCGCTTTGCGGTCGCTGTCCTTCACCTTGTCATACGTTTCAAAACCACCCCCCGTGGTTTTGTACTTGGCTAACGTCTTGTTCACCGTAGCGAAGTTCTTGTCGACTTTGGCCATGAACGCCGCGTCTTGCTTTTCGATCTGCGGACGGAACAGGTCGACGATTTTCTTCGCGCCGTCGATGTTGCCCTGGAAGTCATAGAGGTCGGTGTGGCTGTAGCGATCTTCCTCGCCGGATATCTTGGTGGCGGCCACTTCTTCAAGCAGCGCAGCGGCGCCGCCGACGACTTTTTCCGGTGGGAAGGTCAGGCCGGCGACGCGGGTTTGCAGGTCTTTCACGTCTTTGTTCAAACCGTCAGCCAGCTTGCCCAGACCCCGGGTGCTGTTCTCTGAAAACAATGAATATTCGATGCGATGGAAACCGGTGAAGTCTTCGGCCTTCACGCCTTTTTCGTGGTCGTCGACCCGCGAGTCGATGGACGCATCGAGGTCACTGAACAGCTCGGCAATCGGTTCGATCGACTCGTAATAAGCGCGGGTCGGTGCGTAGAGCTTTTTCGCGGTGGCCAGGTCGCCTTTTTTCACTGCATCGGTGAATTGCTGAGTGTGGCTGGCGAGTTCATCCAGTTGTTCAGTGACGTAGATCTTGTAGTCCGAGATCGGCTCCACCAACTCCAGCGGCGCCGCCGCCGCGAAAGCCGAAAACGGGGTGTTGAGCAAACCAAGGGTCAGCAGTAACGCGAGGGGCGACTTTTTCATGGGACGGTTCCGTGGAGTTGTAAGGGTCAGACTTAGGCTTTGGGTTGTGTGGCATTCAGAAGCGAGCGACCGATGAAATCCTTGTCGCCAGTCACGCCGGGCAGGGTGAAGAAGTACCCGCCGCCAACCGGTTTCAGGTATTCCTCCAACGGCTCGCCGTTGAGTCGGGTTTGCACGGTGATGAAGCCTTTTTGCAAATCTGCCTGGTAACAGATGAACAGCAGACCCATGTCCAGCTGACCGTTCTTGTTCACGCCGTTGGAGTAGTTGAACGGCCGACGCAGGATCAGGTTGGCCTGGGTCGCGGTAGTGCGCGGGTTGGCCAGGCGGATGTGAGCATCGAGTTTGGTCAGCTTGCCTTGCGGGTCTTTGGCGTAGTCCGGGACTTGGGTTTCGTGCTCGCCATCCATCGGGGCGCCGGTGCTCTTGACCCGGCCGATAATGCTTTGCTGTTCTTGCAGCGGCGTGCGGTCCCAGCGTTCGACGAAGTTGCGGATGATCCGCACCGCCTGATAGCTGCCATTGACCGCCCAGGCTGGTTCGTCGCTGCCGGGCTGGACCCAGACGATGCTGTCCATGGCCTTGGCGTCGTTGGAGTCGGGGTTGGCCGAGCCGTCGCGAAAACCCAGGAAATTGCGTGCGCTCTGCGCCGGCACACCGGGTTTCGCTGGGGCTTGCGGCGGCACGCTGCCTTCCTGTTTCCAGCGCACCAGTAACAGGTCCGGCAGGTTTTTCACGATGTCGCGCAGGGCGTGGATGTTGGTGTCGGCGGTGTTGGAGCAGAACTGCAAGCTCAGGTCGCCGTGGCAGCAGTCGGCTTCCAGTGCGTCGTTGGGGAAACCGACCATGCGGATCAACCGCTTGGGCTTGGCGCCGGCCAGACCGAAGCGCTCGTCGAACAGCGACTCGCCCACCGATACGGTGATGGTCAGGTTGTCCGGTGTGACCACCGGGCCAAGAATCCCCGAGTCCAGCGGCGGCAGTTTGGGGTCTACCTGCGCCACCGGACCGCCCTGCATCAGGAACGCGATACGCTCGTTGAGCGTGCGAAACAGTCGCTCCAGGTCTGCGCGGTCGCTGGCCAATACGTCGAACGACACCAGCATGCCCGACGTCGGGCGAGGGGTGACGATGCCGGTCTGGTGCTGGCCGTGGAAGGCGTGGCGGTCTTCGGTCTTGTCGCTGCTCGGTGCTTCGGTGACTTGCGCGGGGCTGGCGGCCATGGCCGGGCAACTCAGGGCCGAACCGGCTAACGCCACACCGGCGGCTCCCATGCCCATCAATACGCGACGGCGTTGTGCCGAAAACTGTTCTGAGTCGTTCATCTGTCTGAGGTCTTCTGCTTACAGGCCGGAAAGGCCAAGGGCGGGATCGATTCCATCGAGTGCATCGGCCAGAACCTTGGCCTTGTCGGCGATACGTTTGCGCTGTTCGGCGCTGACAGTGTCGTAGCTGGCGTAGCCATTCTTGACCTTGAAACCGTTGAGCTCGGCGTCGAAGGCCGTGATCGCGCTGTCGATTTTCGCCAGCAGTGCAGCGGCGGATTTGCTCAGCAATGGTCGCAACAGCTCGACGACTTTGCGGGTCGCGTCGAGGTTGGCGGCGAAGCCGTTCAGGTCGGTGTGGCTGTAGCGTTCTTCTTCACCGCTGCTGGCGCGTACCTCGGCGAGGCTGTTGAGGTTGCGCACCAGCATGCTCACCAGTTGCTCCGGTGGCAGCGACTGGGCCAGCAGTTGCTGTTTGAGATTGACGACATCGATGCTCAGGCGCTGGGCAACGGGCGTCAGACCGTCGAGGTTGCGTTGTTGGAACAGCGCGTATTCGAGACGGTGGAAGCCGACGAAGCCCGGATCCTGCTCGCGCTTATCGAAGTAATCGGCGCGGGCGTTGATCGCGTTGTCCAGTTCCGCCAGGCGCTGGGCCGCTGGAGCCAATCGTTGATAGGCCGCGCGCGCCGGCACATACAAGGCTTGCGCCTGGCTCAGGTCGCCGGCTTCGATCGCTTGCTCAAGGGCGGCAACGGCTTTGATCAGCGCGGTGCTCTGGCTGCTCAGGTACACGCGAAATTCCGACAGCGGACCAATGAACGCCACCATCGACGGACGTGCCTTGGCTGCCGCATCGGAAGCGGCGGTCGAGGTGACGTGCAAGGTGCCGCGTGGGTTGCTCAGTAAGCCGCAAGTGATGGCGTAGTCGCCGGGCAACAGGTTGGCGTTGATCACCTGGCTCAGGCCGGGGGCGATGTTCTCGCGTTCTTCGACCACCAGCACGCCGTCAAGAATTTCCCATTCGACGGCACGGTTCGAGCCGTTGACGATGCGAAAACTGGCACGCCCGGCCGGAACCGTCAGCGCATTCGGTTCGCAGCTGTGCGGGTGAATGGTGACCAGCACTTGGTCGTGGTTGCTCTGGCGCTTGGCGGCGGCCATTTTCGAGGCGTAGTAGAACAGGCCGCCGGCGGCGATCATCACGATCACCGATCCGGCTACCGCCCAGCGCAAGGCGCGCGGAGGTGAAGCCACTGGAGGAACTGGCGTTGACATGAAGGCCCTTATTGGCTGGAAACGGAAGAGGGTGTTTGCGCGGGCGTGGCCGCCGGGAGAAAAAACATCACCAGCGCCACCAACAGATAAAGCAGATACGCCCCGAGGGTGCTGACGGTCGGCGCATCCTGGTAGCCGAACATTCCGGCCAGCACCGAGCCCAACGGGCCGTCCATCGGCAGCGTGGCGCTGAAGTCGAAGAGCACGGTTTGCAGGTGATTCCACACGCCGGCTTCATGCAGGGCTTGCACCGAGTTGGCGAGAATCCCGGCGGCCACCACCAGAATGAACAGACCGGTCCAGCGGAAGAACGCCGAGAGATTCAGGCGCATGCTGCCGGTGTAAATCAGGAAGCCGACGATGATCGCCAGGATCAGGCCGAGCAGGGCGCCGATCGGTGCCGCCGGGCCTTCGCTCTGCTGGAATACGGCGAGCAGGAAGAACACCGTTTCCAGGCCTTCCCGGGCGACGGCGAAAAACACCATGGCGATCAGCGCGGTCACCTGATGCCTGGAACCGGTCAGCGCCTGATCGAGGGAAACGTGCAGCGAATGCTTGATCGAACGCGCCACCTTGCGCATCCAGAACACCATGGAACTGAGGATGCCGACGGCCAGCAAACCGACCACGCCTTCAAACAGCTCTTGCTGCTTTTGCGGGAACTCGGCACTGACCAGTTCCAGGCCACCGCCGACCAGCAGGGCCAATGCAGCGGCGAGGAATACCCCGATCCACACTGCCGGCATCCATTGGCCACGACCGGTCTGCTTGAGGTAACTGGCGATAATGCCAACGATCAACGCGGCTTCGATGCCTTCGCGCAGCATGATCAGAAAAGGAACGAGCATTCAGCACCGGGGAGTAATTAGATAGGGTGCTAATTTGTAACATGATGAAACTCATTCTCATATGGTAGTTATTGCTAATTGCCTGAACCTAAGCTGAACAACCCTGAAGATCCCACCATCCCGTAGGAGCGGGGGGTTGCCCCGGAGGAAGAAGAACCCGGTTTACCCCCACACCCCGGTTGGGGGTTTAGCGGGCAACCCCCCGACGACCGCAAACGGTTTTTTTGGGGGTATAATGAC
>NZ_JBGLZF010000053.1:0-34297 GCF_047304405.1 Pseudomonas sp. Pseusp11 | reverse complement strand
TTTTTTTTTTAACCCCCTTTTGGCGGGCCCTTTGGGTGTTTTTTTTTTTTTTTTTTTTACTTTAAAAAAAAAAAAACACCCCTCCCTGCGGCAGCTCCTACAGTTGATCCTGTTGCCAAAATAAGAAAGTAGTAACTGACAGAGACTACCCTGAACCGAGGTCCCATCAACGAACCACTGACCGAGTGAATCGAACATGAGCGCCAACGTCGACCTGAACACCCGCCCCGACTACGACACGGTTCTGCAGGACATCGCCGACTACGTCCTCAATTTCAACATCCAGTCGCCCGAGGCGCTTGATACCGCCCGCAATTGCCTGATGGACACCCTCGGCTGCGGCTTGCTGGCGCTGCGTTTCCCCGAATGCACCAAACACCTGGGTCCTATCGTCGAAGGCACTGTCGTCCCCTGCGGCGCCCGCGTGCCCGGCACCAGCTATCGTCTCGACCCGGTCAAGGCCGCTTGGGACATCGGTTGCATCGTCCGCTGGCTCGATTACAACGACACCTGGCTCGCCGCCGAATGGGGCCATCCGTCCGATAACCTCGGCGGTATTCTCGCGGTGGCCGACCACCTGTCGCAAAAGCGCCTGGCCAATGGCGACGCCCCGTTGACCATTCGCGCTGTGCTGGAAGCCATGATCATGGCGCACGAGATTCAGGGCGTGATCGCCCTGGAGAATTCGTTCAACCGCGTCGGTCTTGATCACGTGATTCTGGTGAAAGTCGCCTCGACCGCCGTCACTGCCAAACTCATGGGCGCCAATCGCGAGCAGCTGCTGTCGGCGTTGTCCCATGCCTTTGCCGACGGCCAGGCGCTGCGCACTTACCGACATGCGCCGAACGCCGGATCGCGTAAATCCTGGGCGGCCGGAGACGCGACCAGTCGGGGCGTGCGTCTGGCGGACATTGCGATGCGTGGTGAGATGGGCATCCCCGGCGTACTGACCGCCAAGCAATGGGGTTTCTACGATGTACTGTTCAGCCACACCAACAACGACCTGGGGCTCAAGCCTGAAGGCAAGCGAGCTTTCAGTTTTTCCCGGCCGTTCGGCAGCTATGTGATGGAAAACGTGCTGTTCAAGATCAGCTTCCCCGCTGAGTTCCACGCGCAAACGGCCTGCGAGGCTGCCGTCACCCTGCATCCATTGGTCAGGAATCGCCTGCATGAAATCGACAGGATCGTTATCACCACCCACGAATCAGCGATCCGCATCATCTCCAAGGTCGGCCCGCTGGCCAACGCTGCGGACCGCGATCACTGCCTCCAATACATGACCGCCGTACCTCTGGTATTCGGCAATCTGGTGGCCGAGCAGTACGAAGACGACTTCCACGCCGCGCACCCGATTATCGATTTGCTGCGCGACAAAATGGTCATTGTCGAAGACCCGCGTTTCACCCGCGAATACCTGGAGGCGGACAAACGCTCCATTGCCAACGCGGTACAGGTGTTCTTCAAGGACGGCTCCAGCACCGATAACGTGATGGTGGAGTACCCGATCGGTCATCGCCGGCGCCGTGCTGATGGCATTCCGTTGCTGGAAGACAAGTTCAAGGCCAATCTGGCGACGCGCTTCACGGCTCAGCGAAGCGCCGAGATCCTTGCGCTGTGCAAGGACCCGGCAGCACTTGAGGCGACACCGGTGAACCGGTTTGTGGATTTGTTTGTGATCTGAACCGGGTGTACACGACACTCGGTAGGAGCCTGCGGCAGCTCCTACTTAAAGCGCCGCTCCACACCTTTCTCCACCAGAATCTTCGCCGAAATTTCTTCCACGGAGAAATGCGTGGAATTGATGTGGGGAATGTTCTCGCGTCGGAACAGATTCTCCACCTCGCGCACTTCGAATTCGCACTGCGCGTAGCTCGAATAGCGGCTGTTGGGCTTGCGTTCGTTGCGGATTGCGGTGAGGCGGTCCGGGTCGATGGTCAGGCCGAACAGCTTGTGCTGATGGGCGCGCAGGGCGGTCGGCAGTTGCAGGCGCTCCATGTCGTCTTCGGTCAGCGGGTAGTTGGCCGCGCGGATACCGAATTGCATGGCCATGTACAAACACGTCGGTGTTTTGCCGCATCGCGACACGCCTACTAGTATCAGATCAGCTTTGTCGTAATAGTGCGTGCGGGCGCCATCGTCATTGTCGAGGGCGAAGTTCACCGCCTCGATGCGCTCCATGTAATTGGAGTTATGGCCGATGGAGTGGGATTTGCCGACGGTGTAGGAAGAATGCTCGGTCAGCTCCTGTTCAAGGGGCGCCAGGAAGGTCGAGAAAATGTCGATCATGAAACCATTCGACGTTGCGAGAATCTCACGAATGTCCTGATTGACAATGGTGTCGAAAATAATCGGACGAAAACCATCGTTTTCGGCGGCTTTGTTGATTTGTTGTACCATTGCCCGCGCTTTATCAGCGTCGTCGATGTACGGTCGTATGATTTTGCTGAAGGTAATGTTTTCGAACTGCGCCAGCAGGCTTTGGCCGAGGGTTTCGGCGGTAATGCCGGTGCCATCGGAGATAAAGAAAGCAGATCGTTTCATTTGCACCTTGGGCCTTAAGCTAGTATCGATTCTTGGATATAGTAGGCGCGATTTGTCGGCCACCGATGGCCCGCATTCTCACTTATTTTCCAGGTCCAGGCCATACAGCCGGCAAAGGCTCCCCCGAGTCGCCGGCTTCTGAGCTTTTCCAACACAGTTAGTGGAGAGATCACCTTGGTAGAGTACGTAGTTTCCCTCGATAAGCTCGGCGTCCATGATGTAGAGCATGTGGGGGGCAAGAACGCATCCCTGGGCGAGATGATCAGTAACCTTGCAGGCGCCGGTGTATCGGTGCCAGGTGGCTTTGCCACGACAGCTCAGGCTTATCGTGATTTTCTGGAACTGAGCGGCCTGAACGATCAGATCCATGCCGCCCTCGACGCCCTGGACGTCGATGATGTAAACGCCTTGGCCAAGACCGGCGCCCAGATCCGTCAATGGATCATGGAAGCCGAGTTCCCCGAGAAGCTCAACGCCGAGATCCGCACCGCGTTCGCCACGCTGTCGGCCGGCAACCCTGACATGGCCGTGGCCGTGCGCTCTTCCGCTACCGCCGAAGACCTGCCGGACGCTTCCTTCGCCGGTCAGCAGGAAACCTTCCTGAACATCCGTGGTGTCGAAAACGTCATTCGCGCCGCCAAAGAGGTGTTCGCCTCACTGTTCAACGACCGCGCCATTTCCTACCGCGTCCACCAGGGCTTCGACCACAAGCTGGTGGCCCTGTCGGCCGGTGTGCAGCGCATGGTCCGCTCCGAAACCGGCACTGCCGGCGTGATGTTCACCCTCGATACCGAATCGGGCTTCCGTGACGTGGTGTTCATCACCGGCGCCTACGGCCTGGGTGAAACCGTCGTACAAGGTGCGGTGAACCCGGATGAGTTCTACGTCCACAAAGGCACGCTGGAAGCCGGCCGCCCGGCCATCCTGCGTCGCAACCTGGGCAGCAAAGCCATCAAGATGATCTACGGCGACGAAGCCAAGGCTGGTAAATCGGTCAAGACCATCGACGTGGACAAGGCCGATCGGGCACGTTTCTGCCTGACCGACGCCGAAGTCAGCGAGCTGGCCAAGCAGGCGATGATCATCGAGAAGCACTACAAGTGCCCGATGGACATCGAATGGGCCAAAGACGGCGATGACGGCAAGCTCTACATCGTGCAGGCCCGTCCGGAAACCGTGAAGAGCCGCACCCAGGCCAACGTCATGGAACGTTACCTGTTGAAAGAAACCGGCACCGTGCTGGTGGAAGGTCGCGCCATCGGCCAGCGCATCGGCGCCGGCAAGGTGCGGATCATCAAGGACGTGTCCGAGATGGACAAAGTCCAGCCGGGCGACGTTCTGGTTTCCGACATGACCGACCCGGACTGGGAACCGGTCATGAAGCGCGCCAGCGCCATCGTCACCAACCGTGGTGGCCGTACCTGCCACGCGGCGATCATCGCTCGCGAGCTGGGCATCCCGGCCGTGGTCGGTTGCGGCAACGCCACCCAGCTGTTGAAAGACGGCCAGGGCGTGACCGTTTCCTGCGCTGAAGGCGACACCGGTTACATCTTCGAAGGCGAACTGGGCTTCGACATCAAGAAAAACTCCGTGGATGCCATGCCGGAGCTTCCGTTCAAGATCATGATGAACGTCGGCAACCCGGACCGCGCCTTCGACTTCGCGCAGCTGCCGAACGCCGGTGTGGGCTTGGCCCGTCTGGAATTCATCATCAACCGCATGATCGGTGTGCACCCCAAGGCGCTGTTGAACTACGGCGGCCTGCCGCAGGAAATCAAAGACAGCGTCGACAAGCGCATTGCCGGTTACAACGACCCGGTCGGCTTCTACGTCGACAAACTGGTCGAAGGCATCAGCACCCTGGCGGCAGCGTTCTGGCCGAAAAAGGTCATCGTGCGTCTGTCGGACTTCAAGTCCAACGAATACGCGAACCTGATCGGCGGCAAACTCTACGAGCCGGAAGAAGAAAACCCGATGCTGGGCTTCCGTGGCGCTTCGCGTTACATCAGCGAATCGTTCCGTGACTGCTTCGAGCTCGAATGCCGCGCCCTCAAGCGCGTGCGTAACGAGATGGGCCTGACCAACGTTGAAATCATGGTGCCGTTCGTCCGTACCCTGGGCGAAGCGAGCCAAGTGGTCGATCTGCTGGCTGAAAACGGTCTGGCCCGTGGCGACAACGGTCTGCGCGTGATCATGATGTGCGAACTGCCGTCCAACGCGATCCTGGCTGAAGAGTTCCTCGAGTTCTTCGACGGCTTCTCCATCGGCTCCAACGACCTGACCCAGCTCACCCTGGGCCTGGACCGTGACTCCGGGATCATCGCGCACCTGTTCGACGAGCGTAATCCTGCAGTCAAGAAGCTGCTGGCCAACGCCATTGCCGCGTGCAACAAGGCCGGCAAGTACATCGGCATCTGCGGTCAGGGCCCTTCGGACCACCCGGACCTGGCCAAGTGGCTGATGGAGCAGGGCATCGAAAGCGTTTCGCTGAACCCCGATTCGGTACTGGAAACCTGGTTCTTCCTGGCTGAAGGTCAGGCTCAGGCCTGATTCGTGAATGAAGCCTCGGTCAAGTGGCCGAGGCTTTAAGGTTCAAGTAGGGCGGGCTCCATGTGGATGCCGCCCTTTTTTGTGCAAGAGCATATGCAAAGTAGCAGCAACCTATTTCCTGTCGCCCTGATCAGCGCCGAGCGGCGCGGCGATCTGAGCGAAGACGTCTATCGTTTGAAACCCGGCAACAGCCCCGACGGCACCGTTGAGCTGGCTGTGACACGCCTGGGCCTGGCCGATGAGCCGGCGGTGCGTGGCGTGCCGGTGATTCTGCTGCACGGCAGCTTTTCCAATCGGCGGTTCTGGTTCTCTCCCAAAGGCTTGGGCCTGGGCGCTTACCTGACGCGTCTGGGATTCGATGTGTGGATTCCGGAAATGCGTGGTCACGGCCTGTCTCAACGCAACCAGAACTATCGCAAGAACAGCGTCGCCGACTATGCGCGTTACGATTTGCCGGCCATTGGCGCGTTCGTGCGCGAGCAAAGCGGCCAGATCCCGCACTGGATCGGCCATTCGCTGGGGGGCATTACCCTGGCCGCGGCATTGGGCGGCCAGTACCTGGGCGAGCCCGCCGTGGCTTCCGCGGCGTTTTTCGGCACGCAAGTCAGCCGTACTTACTGGCCGTTGAAGTTTCCACCGGTGGAGTGGAGCGGGCGCTTCATTCTCAAGCGTTTTGCCCAATTGTCGGGCTCTCGGCTCAAGCGCGGCCCGGAGGACGAGCCGATAGGCCTGGCCCTGGAAAGCATGCGTTGGTACGGGCTGTTCGGCCGCTTCGGCGATGCCGACAAAGACTGGTGGGCGGGTTTGGCCGAGGTGCAATTGCCGGTGCTGGCCGTGAGTGCCGCGGGCGATCATCAGGACCCGACCTGGGCCTGCCATAAGTTGTTTGATCAAGTCGGCTCCGAGCACAAGCAGTTCATCACCCTTGGCCGCGAGCACGGCTTTGGCGATAATTTCGGTCACGTGGAAATGCTGGTCAGCAAGGCTGCGCAGGCTGAAGTCTGGCCGTTGGTGGCTCGCTGGCTGGCGGATCAACAGACACCTTTACTGGGTGAAAAGCCGGATTTGGCCACAGCGATTTGAGCCTGATGCTCTAACAAGGGCATTTCTCTCTGGTCGGCTTGCGGCTAATATGTGACGCATTGAGTGGTTCTGGTCACTTTGAGTGGCTGATGCGGTCGCTGGGTTCGTGCGAGCGGAGCGATTTGCAACCGTCCAGCCTTGGCCCGAGTATGCTGCATACTCGATTGTCTTCCTTGTTACAGGAGTTTCTCGATGAACCATTACCTCACGCCTGACCTGTGCGACGCCTATCCGGAGCTGGTGCAGGTGCTGGAACCGATGTTCAGCAATTTCGGCGGCCGTGATTCTTTCGGCGGCGAAATCGTGACCATCAAATGTTTCGAAGACAACTCGCGGGTCAAGGAGCAAGTCGAGCTCAAGGGCAACGGCAAGGTGCTGGTGGTCGACGGTGGCGGTTCCCTGCGCCGCGCGCTGTTGGGCGACATGCTGGCCGAGAAAGCCGCGAACAACGGTTGGGAAGGGCTGGTGATCTACGGTTGCATCCGCGACGTCGACGTCATCGCGCAAACTGATCTGGGGGTTCAGGCCCTGGCCAGTCACCCGATGAAAACCGACAGGCGCGGTGTTGGCGATCTCAACGTTGCCGTGACCTTCGCGGGCGTGACCTTTCACCCGGGCCACTACGTTTATGCGGACAACAACGGCGTGATCATCTCGCCAAGCCCGCTGAAAATGCCTGAATAAGCGCTGCTGGCTTTTTGTTTCAAGATTAGGGGTGAGGATGTTCGAGGAAGAAAACGCGCAGTGGGGGCTGGTGCATGCCCTGGTGCTGGACGGTAAAGGCGGTGCGCGTTCGATAGCCCGGACTGAACTCGATGACTTGCAGCTGCAGGCCCATGAAAGCCTGTGGCTGCACTGGGATCGCAGTCACCCGCAAACCCAGACCTGGCTGCGTAAATCCAGCGGGTTGAATGAATTTAGTTGCGACTTGTTGCTGGAAGAAAACACCCGACCGCGTCTTTTGCCGCTGCCGGACTCTGAACTGCTGCTGTTTCTGCGCGGGGTCAACCTGAATCCGGGCGCGGAGCCGGAAGACATGGTCTCGGTGCGGATCTTCGGTTCGGCCCAACGGGTGATTTCCTTGCGTTTGCGGCCGTTGCGTGCCACCGAAGAGTTGTTGGTGCAACTGGCCGACGGCAAAGGACCGAGAAGCGCTTCCGAACTGATCCTGTATATGGCGCAATACCTCACCCATAAAGTGCAGGATCTGGTCGGCGACCTCTCGGAAGTTGTCGATGAGGAAGAAGAAAAGCTGGATGCCGACGAACGGTATACACCTGAGCATGGGGCTGTTTTGCAAATCCGCCGCAGGGCAGCTGGACTGAAGCGTTTTCTGGCGCCGCAGCGGGATATTTTCGGTCAGCTGACGCGGATAAAACTGCCGTGGTTCTGCGAAGACGATGGCGATTACTGGAACGAATTGAACAACAGCCTGACCCGGTATCTCGAGGAGCTGGAGTTGACCCGTGAACGCGTGGGGCTGGTCCTGGAGGCTGAAGACCGGCGTTTGAGCGTGCGCATGAACCGCACGATGTACCGCTTCGGGATCATCACCGGGATCTTTTTGCCGATGAGTTTTCTGACCGGTCTTTTGGGCATCAACGTCGGTGGTATTCCGTTCTCTGCCAGCCCCTACGGCTTCCTGATCGCCTGCCTGTTGATGGTCTTGGTGGCGCTGGGGCAGTGGTGGTTATTCCGACGTTTGCGTTGGGTCTGACGATGAGCCATGTGACCCGACCAAATTTAACCGCGTCTTTGACAGACATCACGAGAGGTGCGTATGCACGATCCGTTTGAACAGTCTTTGCGTGACATGCTCAAAGCATCGCCGTCCAGCCGTGACGACGATGCCTGTCTGGGGCGTGTACTGAAAACCGCCAACCGCCAGGTCGGTGCCGGCGATCTGTTCAGCCTGCTGGGCCGTTGGCTGCCCGCGCTGATGATCGCCCTGAATAACGGATCGGCCCATGTCGCGCCGGTTTCTCGTCTGCGTAAACCTACCGCTCGCACTGCTGATAAGGCTGATTGAATATGGAACTTGATCTCTGGACTCAGAGCCTCGTCACTGCAATGACTGCGTTGTGGACCAAAGTTGCGAACTTCATTCCGAACCTGTTTGGCGCACTGGTTGTGCTGCTGCTGGGTTTTGTCGTGGCCAAGCTGCTGGACACGCTGCTCTCAAAATTGCTCGCCAAATTGGGCCTTGATCGCCTGATGGGTGGCACCGGACTGACCAAATTGTTGTCCCGCGCCGGCCTCCAGGTGCCTATTTCGACGCTGATCGGCAAAATTGTCTATTGGTTCGTCCTGCTGATTTTTCTGGTTTCTGCCGCAGAGTCCCTTGGGCTTGAGCGAGTTTCGGCTACGCTGGACATGCTGGCGCTGTATGTTCCGAAAGTATTCGGCGCGGCGCTGGTGCTGCTGGTAGGTGTCTTGCTGGCGCAACTGGCCAATGGGCTGGTGCGTGGCGCGGCAGAAGGCGTAGGGCTGGATTACGCCGCGGGACTGGGGCGGATTGCCCAGGGCCTGGTGATCATTATCAGTATTTCGGTTGCGATCAGCCAGTTGGAGGTCAAGACAGACCTGCTCAACCACGTGATTGTGATTGTCTTGATTACCGTTGGTCTGGCGGTTGCGCTGGCCATGGGGTTGGGAAGCCGGGAAATTGCCGGTCAGATTCTTGCGGGAATCTATGTGCGTGAGTTGTATCAGGTTGGGCAACAAGTGCGTGTTGGCGAGGTCGAAGGGCAGATCGAAGAGATCGGCACGGTGAAAACCACGGTGCTGACCGACGAGGGTGAGCTAGTCTCTCTCTCGAATCGGATTCTCCTGGAGCAGCATGTGAGTAGCCGCTAACCCGGCAAATCCTGCTAATGTATGCCGCCGCAAATTGCCCTGAAGGGCTGCGGCGGACATTGACCTGACTGTCGGCCAGACTTGTTTTGAATAAAGCTCAATCGCTCTCCACGCGCTACGACCCCCGCGAGCTCTCTGATGAGGAGTTGGTCGCGCGCTCGCACTCCGAGCTGTTTCACGTAACGCGCGCCTATGAAGAACTGATGCGGCGTTACCAGCGAACATTATTTAACGTTTGTGCACGATATCTGGGGAACGATCGTGATGCAGACGATGTCTGTCAGGAAGTGATGTTGAAGGTGCTGTACGGCCTGAAGAACTTCGAGGGCAAATCGAAGTTCAAAACGTGGCTCTACAGCATCACGTACAACGAGTGCATCACACAGTATCGGAAGGAACGGCGTAAGCGTCGCTTGATGGACGCTTTGAGTCTGGACCCCCTCGAGGAAGCGTCTGAAGAAAAGGCGCCGAAACCCGAGGAGAAGGGCGGACTTGATCGCTGGCTAGTGTATGTGAACCCGATTGACCGTGAAATTCTGGTGCTACGTTTTGTCGCAGAGCTGGAGTTTCAGGAGATCGCAGACATCATGCACATGGGTTTGAGTGCAACAAAAATGCGGTACAAACGCGCTCTAGACAAATTGCGTGAGAAATTTGCAGGCATTGCCGAAACTTAGTTTGGCGCAAATATCTCTTACGTGTAGGCAAGTTCTGATAGACTTGCCGCCGAGTTGTCCCCCGGTTTGCGGGACTGCTTCACAATCACCAGATGGGGATTTAACGGATGAAACTGAAAAACACCTTGGGCTTGGCCATTGGTTCTCTTATTGCCGCTACTTCGTTCGGCGCGCTGGCACAAGGCCAAGGCGCAGTTGAAATCGAAGGCTTCGCCAAGAAAGAACAGTACGACAGCGATCGTAACTTCAAGAACAACGGCAACCTGTTCGGCGGCTCGGTTGGTTACTTCCTGACCGACGACGTAGAAGTGCGTCTGGCCTACGACGAAGTGCACAACGTACGTGCAGATGATGGTCGCAACGTGAAGGGCGCTGATACCGCTCTGGACGCTCTGTACCACTTCAACAACCCAGGCGACATGATCCGTCCATACGTTTCTGCCGGTTTCTCGGACCAGAGCATTGGCCAGAACGGTTCGGGTCGTAACCGCTCCACTTTCGCCAACGTTGGCGGCGGTGCCAAGCTGTACTTCACTGAAAACTTCTACGCCCGTGCTGGTGTTGAAGCTCAGTACAACATCGACCAGGGCGACACCGAGTGGGCTCCTAGCGTCGGTATCGGTGTGAACTTCGGTGGCGGCTCCAAGCCTGCTGCTGCTCCAGTTCCAGCACCAGCTGAAGTGTGCTCCGACAGCGACAACGATGGCGTTTGCGACAACGTTGACAAGTGCCCTGACACCCCAGCCAACGTAACTGTTGACGCTGATGGCTGCCCAGCAGTTGCTGAAGTTGTTCGTGTTGAGCTGGACGTGAAATTCGACTTCAACAAGTCGACAGTCAAGCCTAACAGCTACGGCGACATCAAAAACCTGGCTGACTTCATGAAGCAGTACCCAAACACCACTACTGTTGTTGAAGGTCACACTGACTCCGTCGGTCCTGACGCTTACAACCAGAAACTGTCTGAGCGTCGTGCAAACGCCGTTAAGCAAGTTCTGACCAACCAGTACGGTGTTCAGTCGTCCCGCGTTCAGTCTGTTGGCTACGGCGAATCCCGCCCAGTTGCTGACAACGCCACTGAAGCTGGCCGTGCTGTAAACCGTCGCGTAGAAGCGAAGGTTGAAGCTCCAGCTAAGTAATTAGCTCGCAGCTCAAGAAAAGCCCGGCTTAGGCCGGGCTTTTCTTTGTCTGCGATTTGGTGAAGAGGGAGTAATAGGTAGGGTTCAGGCTGATTGATCGGCCACCATCGCGGGCAAGTCGCGCTCCCACAGAGATGAAGTTGCACAGGCTGCCACGGCACCGATCACCAGGATCGCCGGGCTTTTCAACTGAAAGCTGAGGGCATCCTCTTCCATTGTTGTCAGGTTGCTCCGGCATTCCCGTTGGTGCGGCAGCGAAGCGTTTTCGATCATTGCCACGGGTGTGTTGGCTGCCATTCCGCCGGCCAGCAGTTGTTCGCGGATCTCACTGAGTTTCGCCACGCCCATGTAGACCACCAGTGTGGTGCCGCCTTGAGCCAGAGCCTGCCAGTTCAGGCTACTGTCATCCTGAGTGTGCGCCGTGACCAGTGTCACGCCACGGGCGACGCCCCGCAGTGTCAGCGGAATATCACATTGGGTCGCGCCGGCAAGGCCAGCGGTGATGCCATTGACCAATTCAACCTCGACCCCTCGTTCACGTAACCACTGCGCCTCTTCACCGCCGCGCCCGAAGATGCACGGATCGCCACCCTTGAGCCGCACCACGCATTTGCCGTGGCGGGTATAACGCAACATCAGGCGATGAATGAAGGCTTGAGGCGTGGAGCGACAGCCGCCGCGCTTGCCCACAGGAATAATTCGCGCATTCGGGCAATGCTCCAGTACCGCAGGATTGACCAGATCGTCGATCAACACCACGTCCGCTTCGCGCAACGCACGAACTGCCTTGAGGGTCAGCAATTCCGGATCGCCGGGACCCGCACCCACCAGCCAGACTTTTGCACTCATAGTGTTTTCCTCACGAGGTGACGGCGACTGGCTGCGCAGTGGCGGCCAGCAAACGCTTGATTTCCGGGACGCAGGAACCGCATTGCGTGCCGCAGCCCAATTCTTGTTTCAAACCCTGCAAGTCCAGGCCACGACCAATGCCGGCACAGACTGCGTTCTGGCTGACGTTCATGCAGTTGCACAGGATTTTGCTGCCGGATGCAGGGGCGCCAGCGTTGCCTGGAGGCGCACTCAACGGAGCCAGTAGCCAACGGCGCAGCTGTTCGTCGGCGCGACCTTCGAGCCATAGGCTTTGCAGCCAATGTTGGGCGAGTGTTTCACCGGCCAGGCGAATCGCGGTGATCCGGCCGTTCTCGATACGCACCCGCTTACCGATCGAGCGCCGGGGATCGTCATAGGCCAACACCGGGCCGTCGTTGAGCCCCAGGCATTGATCGATATCACGCAATAGCTGTGGCTCTGGCGCGGTGGCGCTGGCAGCGCGTATCAGCAGCGCAGGGCGTTCACGGCCGGCGAGGCTGAGGCTGGCGTAGGAAAACGCCTCACAGAGTGGTCGCAGTGTCTCCAGGTGCTGTTGAACATCGCCTTCAATCAGGGCGAAAAGCTGCCAAGGCAAATTCACTGGCTCGAGTCGCACGCCGCTATGTTTGAGTTCCGGCTGTTTCGACAATGGATCGAAGGCGGGAAGGGTGAGGGTATTCACGCCGCCCTTGAGAAAACGGTCGCCCCAATGCATCGGCAGGAAAGCCTGGCCCGGACGTACGCTGTCGTCGCTGCTGACCGGCAGGATCACCGCGCCCCGGCGACTTTTCAGATTGATCAGGTCGCCAGGTTGCAGGCGATGCCGACGCAGTTCATCCGGGTGCAGGCTCAACACGGCTTCGCTGACATGGCCGAACAGCTGCGCGGCGGTGCCGGTGCGGCTCATGCCGTGCCATTGGTCGCGCAGGCGGCCGGTGATCAGGGTCAGCGGGAAACGCGCATCGCGTTGTTCCTTGGCGGCGCGATAGGGGTCGGCCACGAACTGCGCACGCCCGCTGGCGGTCGGGAAAACCCCTTCAAGGTACAACCGCGGGGTGCCTTCGCGGGCTCCGGCGGGGAAGGGCCATTGCTGCGGTCCGAGCTGGTCGATCAACTCATGACTGATACCTGACAGGTCGAGGTCGCGGCCGCGAGTCAGTTGTTTGTATTCGTCGAAGACCTGTGCCGGGGTTTCAAAGGCAAACAGGCTGGAGGCTCCAGGACGCAGGTGTTTTTCCAGGCGCTGTGCGAAATCCACCGTGATCGCCCAATCGGGCCGAGCTTCACCGGGGGTGCCGATAGCTCGGCGGACGTGGGAAATACGTCGCTCGGAGTTGGTGACCGTGCCGTCCTTTTCACCCCAACTGGCAGCGGGCAGCAGCAGATCGGCGAACGCGGCGGTTTCGGTGGTGTGGAAGGCTTCCTGCAGCACCACGAACGGGCAGGCTTGCAGCGCCTCGCGCACAGCGGTCTGGTCCGGCATCGACTGGGCAGGGTTGGTGCAGGCGATCCACAGGGCTTTGATCTTGCCGCTGCGCATCTGCTCGAACAGTTCGATGGCTGTTAGCCCGGTGTTTTCGGGCAGTTGATCGACGCCCCAGTAGGCGGCCACTTGCGCGCGGTGTTCGGCATTGGCCGCTTCACGATGGCCTGGCAGCAGGTTCGACAAACTGCCGGTTTCCCGACCGCCCATGGCATTAGGCTGACCGGTCAGCGAGAAAGGTCCTGCGCCGGGCCGGCCGATTTGCCCGGTAGCCAGGTGCAGGTTGATCAGCGCGCTGTTCTTCGCGCTGCCGGCAGTGGACTGATTCAGCCCCATGCACCACAGCGACAGAAAGCTCGGTGACGTGCCGACCCATTCCGCGCATTGCTGCAGTTGCTCGACGCTGATGCCACAGAGTTGCGAGACCATTGCCGGGGTGTAGTCGCGTACCAGGTTTTTCAGCTCGGCCAAGCCTTCGGTGTGGGCCTTGATGAAGTCGCGGTCGATCCAGTCTTCCCACAGCAGCAGGTGCAAAATCCCATGGAACAAGGCGACATCGGTACCGGGCAGAATCGCCAGGTGCAGGTCAGCCAAATCGCAGGTGTCGGTGCGCCGTGGGTCGATGACGATGACTTTCATCTGCGGACGGCGGGATTTGGCCTCTTCCAGGCGACGAAACAGGATCGGGTGGGCGTAGGCCATGTTGCTGCCGACGATCATCACGCAGTCGCTCAGTTCCAGGTCTTCGTAGTTGCAGGGCGGAGCGTCGGCGCCGAGGCTGCGTTTGTAGCCGACCACCGCTGAAGACATGCACAGCCGTGAATTGCTGTCGATGTTGTTGGTGCCCACCAGCGCTCGCGCCAGTTTGTTGAAGGCGTAGTAATCCTCGGTCAGCAATTGCCCGGAGATATAGAACGCGACGCTGTCCGGGCCGTGTTCGGCGATGGTTTGGGCGAAGACGCTGGCGGCGTGATCGAGGGCGCTGTCCCAATCGGTGCGGCTGCGGGCCAGGCCCTTGCCCAGGCGCAGTTGCGGGTATAGCGCCCGGGCCGTCAGGTCGCCAGTCAGATGCAAGGTCGAACCTTTGCTGCACAATTTGCCGAAGTTGGCCGGGTGCGCCGGATCGCCGCTGACGCCGAGAATGCGCTCGCCGTCGTGCTCGATCAGCACGCCGCAGCCGACCCCGCAATAGCAGCAGGTAGAGGCGGTGATTTGGCGGTCCATCAGCTTGCTTCCCGCAAGGCCAGCAACACCCGGCCATTCTCGACCCGTGCCGAATGATGGTGGGCGCAGCCGATATCGGGAGCCTGGGCCTCGCCGGTTTCCAGGTCGATCTGCCAGTTGTGCAGCGGACAGGCGACCCGTTTGCCGTAGATCAAACCCTGGGACAGCGGTCCGCCCTTGTGCGGGCAGCGGTCGTCGAGGGCGAAAACCTCATCGTCGCTCGTACGAAAAATCGCGATGTCGCCTTTCGGGCCGGCGACGATCCGCGAGCCAAGGGTGTTGATCTCTTCCAGTGCGCAGATATCCAGCCAGTTCATACCGACACCTCCAGGTTCTTCACGGGAATGACCTCGAATTCTTTTTTCAGCAGTGGTTGTTCGAGGCGTTCCTTCCACGGGTCCTGTTCGAACGACAGGGAGAATTGCAGGCGTTCGTTCAAGGCCTTGCGCCGTACCGGGTCTTCCAGCACGGCTTTCTTGATGTGTTCCATGCCAACCCGTTGCAGGTAATGCACGGTGCGCTCGAGGTAGAAGGCTTCTTCGCGGTACAGCTGCAGGAAAGCACCGTTGTATTCGCGCACTTCTTCGGCGGTTTTCAGCTTGACGAAGAATTCCGCGACTTCGGTTTTGATCCCGCCGTTGCCACCGATGTACATCTCCCAGCCGGAGTCCACGCCGATAATTCCGACGTCCTTGATCCCTGCTTCCGAGCAGTTGCGTGGGCAACCGGAGACGGCCAGTTTCACTTTGTGCGGCGACCACATGTTGAACAGGTCATGCTCAAGCTCAATGCCCAGTTGTGTGGAATTCTGGGTGCCGAAGCGACAGAACTCACTGCCGACGCAGGTTTTCACGGTGCGGATGGATTTGCCGTAGGCGTGGCCGGACGGCATGTCCAGGTCTTTCCAGACGCCCGGCAGGTCTTGCTTTTTGATCCCCAGCAAGTCGATGCGCTGGCCGCCGGTGACCTTGACCATCGGCACGTTGTACTTGTCGGCCACGTCGGCGATGCGCCGCAGTTCTGAAGGATTGGTCACACCGCCCCACATCCGCGGGACGACAGAGTAAGTGCCGTCTTTCTGAATGTTGGCGTGGGCACGTTCGTTGATCAGGCGCGATTGCGGATCGTCCTTGGCCTCGCCGGGCCAGGTGGAAATCAGGTAGTAGTTGAGCGCCGGGCGGCAGGTGGCACAGCCGTTCGGGGTGCGCCAGTTCAGGTAGCTCATGGTGCCGGCGATGGTCAGCAGGTGCTGGTCGCGGATGGCTTGGCGGATTTGCCCGTGGTTGAGGTCGCTGCACCCGCAGATGGCTTTTTCGCTTTTCGGTTTGACGTCTGCCGCACCGCCCACGGTGTTGATCAGGATCTGTTCGACGAGGCCGGCGCAAGAGCCGCAGGAGCTGGCGGCCTTGGTGTGTTTCTTCACGTCGTCGACGCTGAACAGCCCGTGTTCCTGAATGGCTTTGACGATGGTGCCTTTGCACACGCCGTTACAGCCGCAGACTTCGGCGGTGTCGGCCATGCTCATGGCTTTGTCCTGGCCTTGATGTCCTACATCGCCTAAAGCATTTTCGCCAAACATCAAGTGATCGCGGATCTCGCCGATGGCATGGTTCTCACGGATCTGCCGGAAATACCAACCGCCGTCTGCCGTATCGCCGTACAGACAGGCCCCGACCAGCACGTCATCCTTGATCACCAGTTTTTTGTACACCCCGCCGATCGGGTCGGAGAGGGTGATGGTTTCGGTGCCTTCGCCGCCCATGAAGTCGCCAGCGGAGAACAGGTCGATGCCGGTGACTTTCAATTTGGTCGACGTCACCGAGCCCTTGTAGGTGGCGAAGCCCAGTTGGGCGAGGTGGTTGGCGCACACCTTGGCTTGTTCGAACAGCGGCGCGACCAGGCCGTAGGCGGTGCCGCGGTGGCTGGCGCATTCGCCGATGGCGTACACCCGAGGGTCGTAGGTTTGCATTGTGTCGTTGACCAGAATCCCGCGGCTGCAAGGGATGCCGGCTTTTTCCGCGAGTTCGGTGTTGGGGCGAATACCGGCGGCCATCACCACCAGGTCGGCGGGGATGATGTCACCGTTCTTGAACTGCACCGAGCCGACCCGGCCATTGCCGGCGTCGTGCAAGGCCTGGGTCTGTTCGCACAGGCGGAAATGCAGGCCGCGGGCTTCCAGGGCGGTTTGCAGGAGTTGGCCGCTGGTTTTGTCCAGTTGGCGCTCCAGCAGCCATTCGCCGATGTGCACCACGGTGACGTGCATGCCCCGCAGCATCAGGCCGTTGGCGGCTTCAAGGCCCAGCAGGCCGCCACCGATGACCACGGCGTGCTTGTGGGTCTTGGCGGTGTCGATCATCACCTGGGTGTCGGCGATGTCGCGGTAGCCGATCACGCCCTGCAAAGTATTGCCGGGGATCGGCAGGATGAACGGGGTCGAGCCGGTGGCAATCAGCAGGCGGTCGTATTCAGCCTCAGTGCCGTCTTCGGCGATGACCCGGCGTTTGACCCGGTCGATCTCCACCACTTTGCGGTTGAGCAGCAGCTTGATGTTGTTTTCCAGGTACCAGTCCAGATCGTTGAGCACGATCTCTTCGAACGTCTGTTCGCCAGCCAGCACGGGCGACAGCAGGATGCGGTTGTAGTTGGTATGCGGTTCGGCGCCGAAGACCGTGATGTCGTACAGCTCATTACTCAGCTTGAGCAGTTCTTCCAGGGTACGAACCCCGGCCATGCCGTTGCCGATCATCACCAGTTTTAGTTTTTTCATCAGGTTCTCCGGGGAGCTCGGGCCTGCCTCATCAGGGCATTCAGGCCTTGCTCGACAAAATTTTGCGCAAACAAAAAAAGGCGTCCCGCTAGCTAACTAGCGAGGACGCCTTTGTCCTTGTCCCGTTCTCTCGGGCAGCGCAGCCTTCTACGTTGAAGGCCGGGCTTTATGTCTGTTGGGAAAGGTAATGCAGTGGTTGTGCCAAGTCTCGCAAGGGCCGGATTTATGGGCTCTCGTCATGGGAGGAGGGTGTTTGCGTGCACCGGTTCAAGGCGCGACGCCCGGTTTTGAAGCAGAAAAATCAAAAGATCGCAGCCTGTGGCAGTTCCTGCAGGAGATCGTGGGCACCCGTAGGAGCTGCCGCAGGCTCGGGCCGCGTTCGGACGATCTTTTGATCTTTTAACCGTGAAACAACAAAAACAGCAGCACCAGATTCACCAGTAACGACACCAGCGCCAACGTCCGCCAAACCTTCAACGGTTCGCGCTCCAGCAACGGTCTGGGGCGCACGCTCAAACTGCGTCGTTCTCCCTGTTCCAGCAGCAACAACCATTCTTCGGCCGTTTCAAAGCGCTGATCCGGGGTTACCGCCACCGCGCGCTCCAGACTCTGCGCGATCCATTCCGGCAGGTCGGGCCGGTAGCGACTGGCGCTGACAGGCACGCCAAACCGTGGGCGCTGGAACGCTTCGATTTCGCCGTAGGGATAATGCCCGGTGAGCAGGTAATACAAGGTCACGCCGACGGCATACAGATCCTGTTGTGGTGTCGGCGGGTCGCCGCGAAACGCTTCCGGCGCGATATAGCTGGGCGTTCCAGGCAGGGCGAAGGCTTGATCTTCGGACAGCCCCGGACAGTAGGCGAGGCCGAAATCCAGCAGACGCAACTCGCCGTCGTCCCCCAGCAGCAGGTTCTCCGGTTTGATATCGCGATGCAGAATCTGCCGTCGATGCAGGATGCCGACAGCCCGCAGCAAGCGTTCGGCCAGGTCCTGCCATTGCGCCAGTGGCAGTGTTGTGACGCGCTCATGCAACTCGGCCAGGGTCGACCCGGAATATTCACGCATCACGTAGTACAAATGCTGACGCTGACTGGCGGCATGGACTTCAGGGAAATGCCGACCGGCCACGCGCTTGAGAAACCATTCCTCCGACAACAAGGCCTGTCCGGCCTGGTGATCGTCACGCAGAGCGCCGGGCAAGGTTTTCAGCAGCCAGGGCTGTTGTTGTCCGTCGCGCACCCGGTAGAGCAGCGATTGCTGGCTCTGGCCGAGGACCCCTTCGACCTGCCAGCCTTCGAAGGTCTGGCCCGGTTTCAGTGCAGGTGGGAGCGGCCATTGCTGCAAATGAATCAGCGCATCGCCAATGCTGGTTTCGCCGAGGGCATCGACTCGTACCAGTAGAGCACTGGCATTGTCTTGACTGCCGGCCAGGTGCGCGGCGCTGACCAAGGTCTGGGCGGCACTGTTGAGGTCCGGTTGGTCGCGCAGAATCGCCGCGATGGCAGTGTCGCCCAGCACGGCCCAGATGCCGTCGCTGAGCAGCACGAAACTCTCGTTCAGGCGCAGTTCGCCATCCAGAAAGTCCAGCACCAGATGTTGATCCAGCCCCAGGGCCCGTTTGAGCACATGCTGCATGCCCGGTTGGTCCCAGACGTGATCCTCGCTCACCCGTTGCAAGGTGTCGGCGTGCCAGCGGTAAACCCGGCAATCGCCGACATGCGCCAAAGTGAAACGCCTGCCGCGCATCACCAAGGCACTGACCGTGGTCAGCAGCGGCTGCCCGCCGCCGTTGGCCTGCAACCAGCGGTTTTGCGCCAGTAGCAGACGATCGAGTGCCTGGGCGACACCCCAGGTTTCCGGGGTGGCGTAGTAGTCCAATGCCAGCGCCTGCAAGGTCGAACGGGCCGCGAGACCGCCATCGGCGCATTGGCTGACGCCGTCGGCGATGGCGAACAGGTAACCCTTGCTCGCCGCCAGTGCCGGGGCCGGAGTGACCAGGCGCAGGGCGTCCTGGTTCTCTTCGCGAGGCCCGATGGCGCTGGCTTCGGCAAAACTCAGTTGCAGGCTCATTCAGCCCTCACACTCGAGCAGCGGTGACGGCTGCCGAACCCCAAGTGGTTCTCCAGCGACGTTTCACCCCGTGCAGACCGAACCAGGCGAGTACGCCGAGGCTGGCGAACAACCACAAGGCCATTTGATAGCTGCCGGTACTTTGCTTGATCGCGCCCATGCCGGCCGCCAGTGCGAAGCCACCGATGCCGCCGGCCATGCCGATCAAACCGGTCATCACACCGATCTCCCGACGAAAACGCTGTGGGACCAACTGGAATACGGCACCGTTACCTGCACCTAAACCGAGCATAGTGCAGACGAAAAGCGCCAGCGCTGCGTAGGAACTCGGCAGATTGAAACCCACGGTCGCAATGCAGATCGCTGCCACGGTGTACATCGCCAACAGGGTGCGAATCCCGCCGAAGCGATCCGCCAGCGCGCCGCCCAATGGGCGCATCAGGCTGCCACCGAATACACACGCCGCGGTGTAGTAACCGGCAGTGACCGGGCTCAGGCCGTACTGGTCGTTGAAGTAGCCGGGCAGGGCGCTGGCCAGGCCGATGAAACCGCCGAAGGTCACGCTGTAGAAAAACATGAACCACCAGCTGTCGCGGTCACCCAGGGCCTTGAGGTAGTCGGCCATGGACTTGGCTTTCGGCCGCTCAGGGGCATTCTTGGCCAGCCAGGCGAAGACGATCAGGGTCAGGATCAACGGAATCAGGGCGAAGCCGAACACGTTGCTCCAGCCATACGCGGCGGCCAGCACCGGGGCGATCAGGGCGGCGAGCACGGTGCCCGAGTTACCGGCACCGGCGATGCCCATGGCTTTGCCTTGGTGCTGCGGCGGATACCATTGCGAGGCCAGCGGCAGGGCGACGGCGAAGGACGCACCGGCCATGCCGAGGAACAGGCCCAGCAACAGCGCTTGCTCGTAACTGTGGATGCCGACTTTCCAGGCAACGAGCAGGGCGCTGATGACGATTATCTGGCCGATGATCCCGGCGGTTTTTGGCGACAGACGATCAGCCAGCAGGCCCATCGCAAAGCGCAATACGGCGCCGGCCAGAATCGGCGTGGCCACCACCAGCCCGCGCTGTTGGGTGGTCAGGTGCAGGTCAGCGGCGATCTGCACCGCCAGGGGGCCGAGCAGGTACCAGACCATGAAGCTCAGATCGAAATAGAGGAAGGCTGCGAACAGTGTCGGGGTATGGCCGGATTTCCAGAAGCTTGAATTCATCGCGCACCTCAGCTGTCAGGCGTATCAAGAAGGAGTCATGAGCTTGCAGGTGGGGCGCCGCAACGGCCGCACCACCAGCCCCGGTCTCTGGGGCCAAAACGGAAAAACGCCGCTACCTGATTCGCAAAAGGGGGCGAATGAGGTGAGCGACGTCTTTGTCGTAGGTGGGGCAACCGCCGTTGGTTACCTTGCAGGGATTACTTAGCGAGATCTGTGCCAACAAGGGAAACCGAGTCGAGGCCTTCAGCCAAGCAACTCACTCATGGCAATGATCTGCTCCGCCACCTGTATCAGCTTCTGCTGGCGGCTCATGGCCTGGCGGCGCATCAGGGTGTAGGCCTCTTCTTCGTTGCAGTCCTTCATCTTCATCAGCAGCCCCTTGGCCAGCTCGATGCGCTTGCGCTCGGCCAGTTGCTGGTCGCGGGCGTGCAGTTGCGCGCGCAGGGCCTGGTCGCTTTCAAAGCGCGCCATGGCCACGTCGAGAATCGGCTGCAAGCGTTGTGCGTGAATGCCTTCGACGATGTAGGCACTGACGCCGGACTTGATCGCCTGGCGCATCACGCCGGGATCGTGCTCGTCGGTGAACATTACGATTGGCCGAGGTTGATCACGAGTCACCAGCACCACTTGCTCCATCACATCGCGGCTCGGTGACTCGGTATCGATCAGGATCACGTCCGGACGCACCGTTTCGACGCGCGCGGGCAGGTCAATGGTCAGGCCGGACTCGTCGATGACTTCGAACCCGGCTTCGATCAGGGCCGCTTTCAGACGCCCGACTTTTTTCGCGGTGTCATTGATCAGCAGGATACGCAACATATTCGCAGGCTCCTGTCAGCGGCTGGCGAGAAGGGGAGCGCTGTCGCTCATGGCGTGCAGCGTGAAGCTGCGGGCATAGCCGGCCGGGTCCGAGCCGTCCCAGACTTTGCCGTCGATCAGTTGACTGCTGCGCATTTCCTGAGCCTGGGCGGGCACACCGACAGTGGTGGCGGCCTCACGGTATAAGTCTAGTTGCTGGACCTGACGGGCCACGCCGAGGTAATCCGGGTCGTCGCGCAATAAGCCCCAGCGACGGAACTGGGTCATGAACCACATGCCGTCGGACAAATACGGCAGATTGACCTCACCGCCACTGTGGAAACGCATCGCATGCGGGTCTTGCCAGTGATTGCCCAGGCCGTCGGTATAGTCACCGAGCAAGCGCGGTTCGATGCAATCGAGCGGGGCATCAAGGTATTCGGGGGCGCTTAACAGCTGTGCGGCGCTGCGGCGATTTTCGCGGCTGGCTTCGATGAAGCGGCTGGCCTCGAGGATCGCCATCACCAAGGCCCGGGCGGTGTTGGGGTATTGCTCGACGAAGGCGCGGGTGCAGCCGAGGACTTTTTCCGGGTGATCGGGCCAGATGGTCTGAGTGGTGGCCATGGTGAACCCGAGATTCTGTTGCACCGCACTGGCAGCCCACGGTTCGCCGACGCAGAACCCGTCGATGCGCCCGGCTTGCAGGTGCGCGACCATTTGTGGCGGCGGCACCACCACGCTGTCGACATCCTGCAATGGGTGAATGCCCTGACTAGCCAGCCAGTAATACAGCCACATGGCGTGGGTGCCCGTGGGAAATGTCTGGGCGAAGGTCAGTTTTGGGCGACTTTGGTGCACGTGGTGGTCCAGTGCTTCAGGACTGGTCACACCCAAGGCCTGCAAGCCGTGGGAGAGGTTGATGCTCTGGCCGTTCTGGTTCAGGCCCATGAGCACGGCCATGTCGGTGGACGCTACGCCGCCGATGCCCAGGTGCACGGCGTAAATCAGACCGTACAGGCTGTGGGCGGCGTCCAGTTCGCCGCTGACCAGTTTGTCCCGCAGGTTGGCCCAGGACGACTGGCGCTTGAGGTTCAGGGTCAGGCCGTAAGGCTGGGCGAAGCCCTGGGTGGCGGCGACTACCACTGAGGCGCAGTCGCTCAGGGCCATGAAGCCAAGGTTTATTTCGGTTTTTTCCGGGGCATCGCTGCCGTTGACCCAGGCCAGTGGGCCGGCTGATGGTTCATTCATCGATTTGCACCTTCCAAAAAAAACGTCGTCCCATGGCCTCTGCGCGAGCAGAGCCGGTGACGACGCCATTGTCCTGCCACTCATCCCGTCGTTGGCATGAGTGCTGATGACCATGTTGGTGCAAGGCATATGCCATCGCCGGCTGATTTTGTCGCGCGCCTCGCGTGAAGCTCTGATGCACGGCTATAATCGCCGCCTCTCATCGCCAACCGAGTCAAGCCTGCCCATGTACACCCTGGCCCGTCAGCTGCTGTTCAAACTTTCCCCGGAAACCTCCCACGATCTGTCCCTGGACCTGATCGGCGCGGGCGGGCGTTTGGGCCTCAACGGCTTGCTGTGCAAGGCACCGGCAAAAATGCCGGTGACGGTCATGGGCCTGGAATTCCCGAACCCGGTGGGTCTGGCGGCCGGTCTGGACAAGAACGGCGCGGCGATCGACGGATTTGCCCAACTGGGTTTCGGTTTCGTCGAAATCGGCACCATCACCCCGCGCCCGCAACCGGGTAATCCGAAACCACGGATTTTCCGCTTGCCGCAAGCCGAGGCGATCATCAACCGCATGGGTTTCAACAACCTTGGCGTCGATCACTTGCTCGCTCGCGTGGCTGCGGCCAAGTACAAGGGCGTGCTGGGTATCAACATCGGCAAGAACTTCGATACGCCGGTTGAACGTGCGGTCGACGATTACCTGATCTGCCTGGACAAGGTTTACGCCCATGCCAGCTACGTGACGGTCAACGTCAGCTCGCCGAACACGCCGGGCCTGCGCAGCCTGCAATTCGGCGACTCGCTCAAGCAATTGCTCGCCGACCTGGCCACTCGCCGGGCGGAATTGGCCCAGCGCCACGGCAAACATGTACCGCTGGCGATCAAGATCGCGCCGGACATGAGCGATGAAGAAACCGCTCAAGTGGCCCAGGCGTTGATCGAAACCGGGATGGATGCGGTGATCGCCACCAACACCACCTTGAGCCGCGTCGGCGTCGAAGGTCTGGAGCATGGTGACGAGGCGGGCGGGTTGTCCGGCGCACCGGTTCGCGACAAGAGCACCCACACCGTGAAGGTGCTGGCGGCGGAACTGGCCGGTCGCTTGCCGATTATCGCCGTGGGCGGTATCACCGAAGGTAAGCACGCGGCTGAGAAAATCGCCGCGGGTGCGAGCCTGGTGCAGATTTACTCCGGCTTCATCTACAAAGGGCCGGCGCTGATTCGTGAGTCGGTAGACGCCATCGCTGCGCTGCGCTGAAGCCTGATTTAGGCCTCATGGTGGGGGCTTTTGTGGCGAGGGAGCTTGCTCCCGTTCGGCTGCGAAGCAGTCGTAAATCCTGCAACCGCGTTTTACCTGACACACTGGGTTGATTGGTTTTGGGGCCGCTTCGCAGCCCAGCGGGAGCAAGCTCCCTCGCCACAGAAGCGACTTCATCACCGTAATTTTTTACAGGTATAAAAAAGGGCTCCTCGAAGGAGCCCCTGGGCCGAAGCCCGCCGTCCGGATAGGACGTGCGTGGTTAAGTCGTAGCGTAATCAGATTGTCGTGTCGGAGTGTGTGCCCTGTATTAGCCGACGGCGTGAAGTTCGTTGAGTCTGTGGATTCCCGCAGTGCCGGTCATACCGTCCCAATTGTCGCCGCGTCCTTCTCGCCAGCCATTGATCCAGGCTTGGCGTACCGACGGTAGAGTAAAAGGGCAAAGCTCACGGGATTTACCACCAACGCCATATTGATATCCGCGCAAAAATGCTCTTTCCAACGGATCACGCTTAAGTCTTCTCATAGGGTGTTTCCCTCACTTGTTGACTGTATGTATCGCGTCGACCTCAATCGAGGTCAGGCAGAAAAATTCTGCCGTTGGTGGCTCGCTGCCGGCGTCGCGAGCCAAGGTGTTGACGCCGTTGCGACGTCAACCTGAGTTGAGTTCTAACCAATGCGTCACATCGAGGGAATGACCGTTTTGTCATAAGAACGTAACCATAAAGATGGTATGGCCATAAGTAACACGATATTTGTGCCGTGTTGATTGACCAAAGCCCGGTATGATCGGCCCTCCGCTGGATGCTGGGGGTTGCGCCTTAACGAGAATGACACCCGTTGCTCTTGGGTATTATTCGACGAAGGGTCGACTTATGACATTTTGTTTCATCAACTTTTTTATCTGCCCTGGCATCTAAGCTCTTTTAACCCGAGCAGTCAGGGTGGGACGGCACACCTTCGTGCCACGCGGGCGTTCTGTTAGAAAAACGCCTGATTGAAAACCGGGTCGGCAACGCGTTGCCGGTTCACTTAGCTAAAGGCTCTGGAATTACCATGTCCGATCGTTTCGAACTCTTCCTCACTTGCCCCAAAGGCCTTGAAGGTCTGCTCATCGAGGAAGCCGTCGGGCTTGGCCTTGAGGAAGCACGCGAGCACACCTCGGCTGTGCGCGGCATGGCCACCATGGAAACCGCTTATCGCCTGTGCCTGTGGTCGCGTCTGGCGAACCGGGTGCTGTTGGTGCTCAAGCGCTTCCCGATGAAGGACGCCGAAGACCTCTACCACGGTGTGCTGGATATCGATTGGCAAGACCACATGCTCAACGACGGTACCCTGGCCGTCGAATTCAGCGGTCACGGCTCTGGCATCGATAACACGCACTTTGGCGCCTTGAAGGTCAAGGATGCCATCGTCGACAAACTGCGCACCCCGCAAGGCGATCGCCCGTCCATCGACAAGCTCAACCCGGACCTGCGCATTCACCTGCGTCTGGACCGTGGCGAAGCCATCCTGTCCCTCGACCTGTCCGGGCACAGCCTGCACCAGCGCGGTTATCGCTTGCAGCAAGGTGCTGCGCCGCTGAAGGAAAACCTCGCGGCAGCGATTCTGATCCGTTCCGGCTGGCCACGCATTGCCGCCGATGGTGGCGCGCTGGCTGACCCGATGTGCGGTGTCGGCACGTTCCTGGTGGAAGCCGCCATGATCGCCGCCGACATGGCACCGAACCTGCGTCGCGAGCAGTGGGGCTTCACCGCCTGGCTCGGTCACGTGCCGGCGCTGTGGAAAAAACTCCACGAAGAAGCCACTGAACGCGCTGCGGCCGGCCTGGCCAAGCCACCGCTGTGGATTCGCGGTTACGAAGCCGACCCACGCCTGATTCAACCGGGCCGCAACAACGTCGAACGTGCCGGCCTGAGCGAGTGGATCAAGATTTACCAGGGCGAAGTGGCAACGTTCGAGCCGCGCCCGGACCAGAACCAGAAAGGCCTGGTGATCTGCAACCCTCCGTACGGCGAGCGTCTGGGCGATGAGGCGAGCCTGCTCTACCTCTACCAGAACCTCGGCGAGCGTCTGCGCCAGGCGTGCTTGAACTGGGAGGCGGCGGTGTTCACCGGCGCTCCGGACTTGGGCAAGCGCATGGGCATCCGCAGCCACAAACAGTATTCGTTCTGGAACGGCGCGTTGCCGTGCAAATTGCTGCTGATCAAGGTCACGCCAGACCAGTTCGTCACCGGCGAGCGTCGCACCCCGGAACAGCGTCAGGCCGAGCGTGAACAGGCGGCCTACGATGAAGCACCGAGCGAGCCGCTAGAACGCAAGTACAACAAAAACGGCAATCCGATCAAACCGGCTCCGGCACCCGCCCCGGTGATCGAGCAGCCGCGCCTGAGCGAGGGCGGGCAGATGTTTGCCAACCGTCTGCAAAAGAACGTCAAGGCGCTGGGCAAGTGGGTCAAGCGTGAAGGCATCGACTGCTACCGCGTCTACGATGCCGACATGCCGGAATATTCCATGGCCATCGACCTGTATCACGATTGGGTCCACGTTCAGGAATACGCCGCGCCGAAATCCATCGATCCGGAAAAAGCCTCGGCGCGGATGTTCGATGCCCTGGCGGCAATCCCGCAGGCGTTGAACATCGACAAGAGCCGCGTGGTGGTCAAGCGTCGCGAACGTCAGAGCGGCACCAAGCAGTACGAACGCCAGAGCGCCCAGGGCAAGTTCAACGAGGTCAACGAAGGCGGCGTGAAGCTGCTGGTGAACCTCACCGACTACCTCGACACCGGGTTGTTCCTCGACCACCGGCCGATGCGCATGCGGATTCAGAAAGAGGCGGCCGGCAAGCGCTTCCTCAATTTGTATTGCTACACCGCGACCGCCAGCGTGCATGCGGCCAAGGGCGGCGCGCGCAGCACCACCAGCGTCGACCTGTCGAAAACCTACCTGGACTGGGCGCGTCGCAACCTGTCGCTGAACGGCTTCTCTGACAAGAACCGTCTGGAACAGGGCGATGTGATGGCCTGGCTCGATGCTTGCCGTGACGAATACGACCTGATCTTCATTGACCCGCCGACTTTCTCCAACTCCAAGCGCATGGAAGGGATCTTCGACGTGCAGCGTGACCAGGTGCAATTGATTGACCTGGCCATGGCGCGACTGGCACCGGGCGGGGTGTTGTATTTCTCCAACAACTTCCGCAAGTTCCAGCTCGAGGAAAACCTTACCGAGCGTTATGCCGTTGAAGAAATCACGGCCCAGACCATCGATCCGGATTTCGCCCGTAATGGCAAAATCCACCGTGCCTGGAAGATCACTGCTCGCTGACACTTGAGCTGATTGGATCCACAGAGCCTTGATTTTTAAAGGCTCTTTGGTTCTTTCAGTGCTGGTCAAATTAGTGGCTAATAGCTATAACTCAACTCATGGCCAATGGGCTTTCCGGCACCTGGCGTTATGAGTTGCGTTTATGTCGTTACACGCCGTGCGCCCCAAGATCCTGGGTTTTATCCGCGAAGATGTCTCGGCCTGGCTGGTCGCGCTGCTGGTATTGCTCATCGGCGGGATTCTTACAGGATTGCTGGCCTGGGCAACGCTCAATCAGTTTCATCAGCAAGTGCGGCAACGTTTCCAACTGCTCGCCAGTGAACGCTACAGCCGTATCGAAGAACGTTTCGAAGATCAGGAGCAGCGCCTCGATGGCCTGCGCCGGTTCTTCGCCAATTCCGATTCGGTATCGCGCGACGAATTCGACGGTTACGCCAAACCTCTTTTGCGGCGCACCCAAGCCTATTCCTGGGCTCCACGGGTTTCCCGCGCCGAACGCCCCTTGCTTGAACGCCTCGTGCATGACGAAGGCTTGAACAATTTCACCTTTCGCGAACTCACCGCCGACGGCCAGTTGCAACCGGCCGCGGAGCGGGACGAGTACGTGCCGGTGCTCTATACCCAAACCCAAAGCCGACTACCCACGCCGCTGGGTTACGATCTGCTGGCCCAGCCCCTGCGCCGTTCGACCCTGGAGCGCGCCGATCAAACTGGCAACATGGCCGTCTCGCAACCATTGCATCTGGTAGGCATTGAGCCCGCCTATTCACGGGGTGTGTTGCTGGTGGCCCCCGTCAGCCGTCAGCATCTGCCGGGCTCCATGCCCGTCGGGTATGTGATGGCGGTGATCAGCATGCGCCAGCTGCTGGCGGACGGGTTGCCGGAAGAGAATCATGATTCTCTCTCGGTGCGCATCCTCGACTTGTCCACCGATGAGCAACACGAAGTGCTGTACGAGTCGACCAACCCGGCGGGGGCCAGTGACTTATCCTCCACGCGCTTGCTGCGCCTGGCCGACCACGATTATCAAGTGGATATGCGCCCCAGTGCGGCGTTCCTGCAAGCCAACCATTCCTCGGTGACCAGCCAGGTGGTGCTTGGCGGTTTACTCAGCTTGCTGCTCAGTGTGTTTCTCTACGTGTTGGTCAGCCAGCGGCAACGGGCGCTGAAAATGGTCGAGCAACGGACTGAGGAACTGCACGCCCGTGAGCAAGAGCTGCGCGGCACGCATGGCCAATTGCGCGGCGTGCTGGATGCTGCGACTCAGGTGGCGATTATCGCCACCGACCTGCGCGGGATCGTCAGCACTTTCAACGCCGGTGCCGAGCACATGCTCGGTTACTCCAGTGCGCAGGCCGTGGGCCACATGACCCTGGAAAACCTGCACCTGCCCCGGGAGCTCGAGGCGCGGTCGGCGGAGTTGAGCGCGCGCTATGGCAAGCCGATTCCGACCTGTCAGGCCATGTTGGTCGAAGGCGGGGAAGAGGGCGGTCACGAAGCCCGGGAGTGGACGCTGGTGCGCCGCGACGGTAGCCATTTGACGGTGAACATGCTGGCGACCCCGGTTCTCGACGAGCAGGGTTTGTGGGTCGGGCACTTGGCGATCTGTATCGACATCACCGAGCGCAAGCGCGTTCACGAGGCCCTGGCGGCGCGGGACTTGTTGTTGAAGAAACTCAGCGCCCATGTACCCGGCGGGATTTATCAGTTCAAAATGGAATTCGATGGGCGCTTCAGCGTGATCTACGCCAGCGACGGGATGCGCGAGATCTACGAACTCGAATTGGAGGTACTGCTGAGCAATGCCGAAGCGGTGTTCTCGCGGATTCATCCTCAGGACTCGCGCCGGGTCCGCGCTTCGATCCTGGCGTCGGCGGACAACCTCAGCCCATGGCGCGAAGAGTATCGCGTGCAATTGCCCGAGCGTGGCCTGCGCTGGGTTCGCGGCGAAGCGACGCCGGAGGAGCTGCCCGGTGGCGGCGTGCTGTGGCATGGCTACATTTCGGACATTTCCGACCTCAAGCGTGTTGAAGAGGAATTGCGCGCGCTGTCGGTGACCGACTCATTGACCGGAATCCATAACCGCCGCTATTTCCAGGAGCGCCTGACCACCGAAATGGCCCGGGTCGAGCGCGGCGGTGGCGAGTTGTCGGTGATCATGCTCGACATCGACCACTTCAAACGCATCAATGACCAGCACGGCCATGCCGTGGGCGATCGGGTATTGCAGGCGGTGTGTGAACGCATTGGCCGTCGCCTGCGGCGCACCGATGTGTTCTGTCGCCTGGGGGGCGAAGAGTTCATGGTGCTCTGCCCGGACATCGACGGCGAACAGGCGCATGTGTTGGCCGTGGAACTGTGGCAAGGGTTGCGCAGTTCGCCGATCGACGAGGTGGGGATCGTTACCGCGAGTTTCGGGATTGCCAGCTGGCGGGCCGGGGAAGGCGCGGATGCGTTGCTGTTGCGGGCGGATTCGGGGGTTTACGCGGCGAAGCAGGCGGGAAGGGATCGGGTTGAAGGGCAGATGAGCTAGGTCAGGCGGGATGTTTGTGTGGACAGAAAAAGATCGCAGCCTTCGGCAGCTCCTACATGGGAATGTGTACACCCTGTAGGAGCTGCCGAAGGCTGCGATCTTTTGACTCTAAAGGCTTACAACACCGATGCCGTGGTCGGCAGTTTCGGCTGGCGATACAGGTCCAGCAGCACCTGATCCAGCACCGAAGACGCGCCAAACGGAGCCTTGTCGTTAAGAATCGCCACCACCGCCCAGGTATTGCCATTGACATCGCGGCTGAAGCCGGAGATGGCACGCACGGTGTTCAGGGTGCCAGTCTTGACGTGGGCTTCACCGGTCATGGCCGTGTGTTTCAGGCGTTTGCGCATGGTGCCGTCGGTGCCGGCAATCGGCATCGAGCTGATGAACTCGGCGGCGTACGGGCTGCGCCAGGCGGCTTGCAGCATTGCGGCCATTTCACGTGCGCTTACCCGTTCGGCGCGGGACAGGCCGGAACCGTTCTCCATCACCAGGTGCGGTGATGTGATGCCTTTCTGCGCCAGCCACTGACGCACCACACGCTGGGCCGCTTTCGCGTCATCACTGTCGGCGTCGGTGCGGAATTTCTGGCCCAGGCTCAGGAACAACTGCTGAGCCATTGTGTTGTTACTGTATTTGTTGATGTCGCGAATGATTTCCGCCAAGTCTGGCGAGTAGGCCCGGGCCAGCACCTTGGCGCTGCTCGGCGTCGGTGCCAGACGATCCTGGCCCTGGATGCTGCCGCCCAATTCCTTCCAGATCGCGCGCACGGCGCCGGCGGTGTAGGTCGCGTGGTCGAGCAGCGACAGGTAGGTCTGGGAGCTGCAACCTTCGCCCAATTGGCCGCCAACGGTCACAGTGACGCTGCCATCGGCCTGGGTCACCGGGTTGTAGCGTACGCCACCGGTGCATTGCTTGGAGTTGAGTGCCTTGACCTGATTGTCGATGCGGATGCTGGCAATCGGCGGCTCGACGGACACCAGAACCTTGCCCGAGTCGTTGCGAGCCACGAAGCGCAGGGCCTTGAGGTTGACCAGCAGCGCGTCGGGCTTGACCAGGAACGGTTTGTTCTCGTCATTGCCGTCGTCGTTGAATTCGGGCAGTTGCGGCTGCACGAAGAAGCCGCGGTCCAGCACCAGGTCGCCGGTGACCTGGGTCACGCCATTGGCGCGCAAGTCGCGCATCAGCAGCCAGAGTTTTTCCATGTTCAACTTCGGATCGCCGCCACCCTTGAGGTAGAGGTTACCGTTGAGGATGCCACCGCTGAGGGTGCCATCGGTGTAGAACTCGGTTTTCCACTGGTGGTTCGGGCCAAGCATTTCCAGCGCCGCATAGGTGGTGACCAGTTTCATGGTCGAGGCCGGGTTGACCGAAACGTCAGCGTTGTAAACGGTTGGGGTGCCCGGGCCGTTAAGCGGGATCATCACCAGCGACAAGGCGCTGTCCGGCAATTTGCTGGCCTTGAGGGCCTTTTCAACGTTGGGCGACAGGGCGGTGTTGATCGGCGCGGCGGAAACGGGGAGGGCCAGGGGCAGAAGAAGGCTGGCCAGCAGCAATGGACGCAAAGATTTGATCATCTGAAATAAAACCCTACAGCCGAGGGGGAAAAAGACGAGGGCATGGTGATAAATTCCCTCAGCGGTCATGAAAGTGTCGGCATTATGCCCCAAGGTGTGAGGGCTTGTGCCGCACCTTGGTCGTCTAATCGGCTATTTTTTTACCGACGGTAGACGTCGCGCCGTTCTGAGGCGGGTAATCGGCGCCTTAAACTGCTAAAGTGCCGCCCGTTATTACTTATGAGGATTGTTCCAATGGCGACTAACCGTTCCCAGCGTCTGCGCAAAAAACTGTGCGTCGATGAATTTCAAGAGCTGGGTTTCGAACTGAACCTGGATTTCAAAGAAGATTTGGCTGATGAAGCCATTGATGCTTTCCTCGACGCGTTCCTGAAAGAAGCCATGGAAGCCAACGGTCTGGGCTATGTTGGCGGCGATGACTTCGGTCTGGTTTGCCTGCAGAAGCGTGGCTCTGTGACCGAAGCACAGCGTGCCGCTGTTGAAGCCTGGCTCAAGGGCCGCAGCGAACTGACAGAAGCTACTGTCAGCCCGCTGATCGACGTCTGGTACCCGGAAAAGCCGATCAATCCGGTAGCCTGATGTTCTAAAAAACGGCGACCCAAGAGGGTCGCCGTTTTTTTTTGTGAAAATCAAAGGATCGCAGCCTCGTTTCACTCGACAGCTCCTACGCAGCACCTACCATCGGATGCGTTGCCCTGTAGGAGCTGTCGAGTGAAACAAGGCTGCGATCTTTTTAGCTTTTACGCCAGTTCAAAATCAGCAACGTCAGCACCCCCGCAACAATCCCCCAGAACGCCGAACCGATGGAAAACAGCGTCAGCCCCGATGCTGTCACCATAAAGGTAATCAGCGCCGCTTCGCGTTCCTGCACTTGCGCCATGGCAATGCTCAGACCGTTGATGATCGAGCCGAACAGCGCCAGCGCGGCAATCGACAGCACCAGTTCTTTAGGCAACGCGGCAAACAACGCCGCCAGAGTTGCACCGAATACCCCGGCAATCCCGTAGAAAATCCCGCACCAGACCGCTGCCGTGTAGCGCTTGTTGCGATCCTCATGGGCGTGCGGCCCGGTGCAGATCGCTGCGCTGATGGCGGCCAGGTTGATCCCGTGGGAACCGAACGGCGCCAACAGCAACGAGGCAATCCCGGTGGTGGTGATCAGCGGCGAGGCCGGCACGTTGTAGCCGTCGGCGCGCAAAACGGCGATGCCCGGCATGTTCTGCGAGGTCATCGCCACCACGAACAGCGGGATGCCGATGCTGATGGTCGCGGCCAGGGAGAAATGCGGCGTGGTCCAGACCGGCGTCGCGACTTCCAGGTGAAAGCCACTGAAATCCAGCAATCCCATGAAACCGGCCAGCGCGGTGCCGATCAACAGTGCCGCGAGCACGGCGTAGCGTGGCGACAGGCGCTTGACCAGCAGATACGTGAAGAACATCCCCAGGACCAGCCCGGTGCGGTGCTGGGCGGCGACGAAAATCTCGCTGCCGATCTTGAACAGAATCCCCGCCAGCAACGCTGCCGCCAATGAGGCCGGAATCTTTTTCACCAGCCGTTCGAAACTGCCCGTCAGGCCGCACACGGTCACCAACACTGCGCAAGTAATGTAGGCGCCGATGGCCTCGCCATAGGAAACACCGCCCAGGCTGGTGATTAGCAATGCCGCGCCGGGGGTCGACCAGGCGATGGTAATCGGGGTGCGATAGCGCAAGGACAGGCCGATCGAGCACACCGCCATGCCGATGGAGATTGCCCAGATCCACGACGAAATCTGCCCGCTGCTCAGGCCCGCCGCTTGCCCGGCCTGGAACATCAGCACCAGGGAGCTGGTGTAACCGGTCATCATAGCGATGAACCCGGCGACAATGGCCGAGGGCGACGTGTCGGTCAGGGGACGAAGCTGCGTGTGCGTGGCGTCGGTCATGACAGCGGTGTTCCTTATACGGGTGAAGATGTGTAGGAGCTGTCGAGTGAAACGAGGCTGCGATCTTTTGATCTTGGAAAATCAACATCAAAGATCGCAGCCTCGTTTCACTCGACAGCTCCTACAGGATTCTGCGTTCAAGCCTAAACTGAAACGTAACCGGTCGTTGCAATACAGCAAAGGCGACAAACAGCCGTACAGTCGTGTTGCCACCCGCCATTGTGTACAATTGCAGTGTTTTTTACGCGATACTTGCCAGCGACCCACTGTGCCGTATTACAGTCACGGTCAATTCGCCGCAGTTCTCCCGACTCGAGTGCCCATGAACGAACAGTTGCAACCCCTCAAGAAACAACCGCGAGCAGGCAAAGCCGGCCGCAGCGGTACCCAGGACGATATTGTCTACGCGCATATCTTCGAGGCCATCCTCGAACAGCGTCTGGCGCCCGGCACCAAGTTGAGCGAAGAAGCGCTGGGGGAAATTTTCGGGGTCAGTCGCACTATCATTCGCCGCGCGTTGTCGCGTCTGGCCCATGAAGGCGTGGTGTTGCTGCGGCCGAATCGCGGCGCTGTGGTTGCCAGCCCGAGTGTCGAAGAGGCCCGTCAGGTGTTTATGGCGCGGCGTCTGGTGGAGCGGGCGATCACTGAGTTGGCGGTGCAGCACGCCACTGCCGAGCAGATTGCCGACTTGCGGCAGATGGTCAACGACGAGCGCGACAGCTTCTCCCGTGGCGATCGCGGTGCCGGTATTCGTCTGTCGGGCGAGTTCCACTTGAAACTGGCCGAAGCGGCGAAGAACGCGCCGCTGATCAGCTTCCAGCGCAGCCTGGTGTCCCAGACGTCGTTGATCATCGCCCAGTACGAGAGCGGCAACCGTTCGCACTGTTCCTACGATGAACACACCCAGCTGATCGATGCCATCGAAGCGCGGGACGCGACGCTGGCGGTGGACCTGATGATGCATCACATGGACCACATCGACAGCAAACTCAACCTCGACGAAGAAAGCGCATCGGATGATTTGCATGCGGTGTTCTCGCATCTGTTGCAGACCAAGAAGCCAGGGCGCTCGACTGCCAAGCTCTGATTTGTCGGGGGCGCCGAAAAGATCGCAGCCTTCGGCAGCTCCTACAGGGGCAATGCGTACACCCGTAGGAGCTGCCGA